>NZ_JAOQJI010000010.1:0-103674 GCF_025567125.1 Phocaeicola fibrisolvens
ACATTTACTTTTACTCTATATTGTAATTTACACTTGATTATCAGTCGTTTGCAGTTTTATGATATTCTGTGAAAGTATAAGTTCGAGAGCCGTTCTCTCCGCGAAAAAGAGAAAAACAATTAACAAACTATTAATTAATTAATCTTAAAAATTAGACACACAATGAAAAAGTTATTTGCAATTCTTGCAGTGATGGGAGTCCTCTCGTTTGGAATGACTCAGACAGCTATGGCTCAGGATTCAACAGCTACAGCAGCTCCGGCTCAGACAGAAGAAGTAGCGGCAGCTGATGAAGCAGCAGCACCTGTAGTTGTTGAAGAAGGTGGTATGCACAAAGAGTTAAAAACTAAGTTTATTGAAGGTGATGCAGGCTTCATGTCATTGGTTGCTATCGCATTGGTCCTTGGTTTGGCTTTCTGTATTGAACGTATTATTTACTTGAGCTTGGCTGAAGTTAACGTGAAGAAATTGATGGCTAAAGTTGAAGAAGCTTTGGAAAAAGGTGATGTAGAAGGTGCAAAGACTGTTTGCCGCAACACTCGTGGTCCGATTGCTTCTATCTGCTATCAGGGTCTGATGAGAATCGATGAAGGTCTGGATGTAGTTGAACGTTCTGTAGTTTCTTACGGTGGTGTTCAGGCTGGTTACCTTGAAAAAGGATGCTCTTGGATTACATTGTTCATCGCGATGGCTCCGTCTTTGGGATTCTTGGGAACTGTAATCGGTATGGTTATGGCGTTCGACCAGATTCAGATTGCTGGTGATATCTCTCCGACAGTTGTTGCAGGTGGTATGAAAGTGGCCTTGATTACTACAATCTTCGGTTTGATCGTTGCTTTGATTCTTCAGGTGTTCTATAACTACATCTTGTCTAAGATTGAAGCTATTACAAGTCAGATGGAAGATTCTTCTATCACATTGCTTGACATGATCATGAAGTATAATCTGAAATACAAAAAATAATTCGTACAATGGCTAAATTATCATATAAAGTATCTTACTATGTGTTCTATGTCTGCATAGCCGTTATATTGGTGGTGCTGGCGATGTTCTACTGCGTAGGATATGATGTAACAAATGCAGCCGGCTTGACCGAACCGACCAATACGCCGGCATTGATGTACCTGATGTATGGTATGTTCTTCCTCTGTGTGGCAGTAACAGTGATTGCAGCTGCAGCACAGTTTGGAGCAGCTTTGAAAGATAATCCGAAAGCAGCAATCAAGTCTTTCATGGGACTTATCTTGTTGGCAGTGTTGCTCATCGTTACTTATAATATGGGATCTGATGCAGCCGTTACAATGGGTGGTGGTACAGTATATGACAACAAGGTCATGCTGAAAGTGACAGACATGTTCTTGTATTCTACTTATGCATTGCTTATTGTTGCAGCAATCGGTACATTGTTGAACTTGATTGGTGTTTTTAAACAGAAATAATTATTCATTGAGTTAAAACGGAGATTGATAAAATGGCAAAAGGGAAAAGAAAAGTGCCGGGCATTAATGCCAGTTCAACGGCAGATATTTCTTTCATCTTGTTTATATTCTTCCTTATTACAACTTCAATGGATACTGACCGTGGTTTGGCAAGACGATTGCCGCCACCTCCTGAAAACACAGAAAATCAGGAAGATGTGATTGTAAAGGAAAGAAACGTTCTTCAGGTACGTATCAACAAGGATGACCAGTTGATGGTAGGAGGAGAATGGTTCGATATAAAGCAACTGAAAGAAAGAGCAAAGGAATTTATTTCCAATCCGAATAATGATGAGAATTTGCCGGAAAAGCATGCTAAGCAGCTTCCGTTCTTCGGTAATGTCATGATTACGGATAAGCATGTAATTTCTGTACAGAACGACGTGGGTACAAGTTATGACATGTACATTCAGGTTCAGAACGAACTGGTGGCAGCTTACAATGAATTGCGTAACGAATTGGCTATGTCGCAATTTGGTAAGTCTTTGGCAGACTGTTCTGAAGATGAAAAGAAAGCTATAACTGACTATTATCCGCAGAAGATATCTGAAGCAGAACCTAAAAAGTATGGAGGAAAATAAACATGGGAAAATTTAATAAGACCGGTAAGCGTGAAATGCCTGAGTTGAATACTTCTTCTCTGCCTGACCTTATCTTTACCATGTTGTTCTTCTTCATGATTGTAACAACCATGCGTGAAGTTACATTGAAGGTTCAGTTCAGAGTGCCTCAGGCTACGGAACTGGAAAAACTGGAAAAGAAATCCTTGGTATCTTTTATCTATATCGGAAAACCGTTGAAGGAATTCCAGAAGACAATGGGTACTACAGACCGTATTCAGTTGAATGATAAGTTCGCTGAATCTTCAGAAGTACAGGATTACATTTATCAGGAGCGTGAAAACATGAAAGAAGAAGACAAGCCGTTTATGACTGTTTCCCTGAAGGTGGATGCAAAAACCAAGATGGGTATCGTAACAGAAGTAAAACAGGCTCTTCGTCAGGCATACGCACTGAAGATTAACTATTCAGCTACTCAGCGTCAGTAATAGTTTTTCATACTTACAAGAAAAGGCTGTCTCTTTAGAGATGGCCTTTTTTTTATGCCTTTTGAGGAGGTCTTATTGGTGTGATGTGGACTGAAACTCTTTATGTGGGATTGTTGTCATTCTGTTTCTGTGGGAGAAGGAGGGGAAAAGGAGGGAAATGCAGTGGCATACATATTCTTGTCTGAACATGCGGGGGAGAAAATGAATGTTTTCTGTTACTAAAGGATAAGAAGGTATATGGGTATTTGTATGAAGAGAGTTGTTGGGCTGCTCCTTTTTAAGTGAAATAAGGGCAGAGTTTGTGTTTCTTATTGTGAAACGATGGGAGGAGCAAGTAATGATTGTTTCTTTTTCCAGTAATACACTTGTCCGTAAATATCAGCCAATGCCCAGCCAATAGGTATGGACCACCAGATACCGTGTACGCCAATGGAAGGAATAGATGCCAAAAAATAGGCTAAGGCTACGCGTGTCCCTAGAGAAAGTATCGTGAGTATGATGGATAGGTGAGGCTTGCATATCGCCCGGTAAAAGCCATACCATAGAAACAAGTAACCGATGCCTAAGTAGAAACTGCCTTCCACCCGGAGATATTCTACCCCAATCCGGATAATTTCTTTTTCGTCCGATGAAATAAAAATCTGCATTAGCCAGGGAGCGGTCAGGAAGATAAGCGCTGAGAGAAGCAGGCAGAAGAGTGTAGTCATCCAGAACGCTTTTTTGAATCCTTGCAGGATGCGCTCTTTCTTTCCGGCTCCGTAGTTTTGGGCGGTGAAGGTAGAAAAGGCATTGCCGAAATCCTGTACGGGCATGTAAGCAAAGGAATCAATTTTAACGGCGGCGGTGAAGGCAGCCATGACGGAGGTACCGAAACTGTTGACCAGTCCCTGTACCATCAGAATGCCAAAGTTCATGACCGATTGTTGTATGCAAGTCAGCGAGACATACGAAAATACTTGCCTGACGAGTGGACGGCTTATCTTGAAGTCTTTACATGTAAGCCGTGTTTCCGGAATTTTTCTCCAGCAGTACAGCCAAAGTCCGATGGCCGAAACGGCTTGCGAGAGGACCGTGGCTGTGGCTGCTCCTGCAATACCGTAGCCGAGTCGAAGGATAAACAGCAGGTCGAGTACGATGTTTAATACGACGGAGATTGCCAGATAGACTAAAGGGGTAAAGGAATTGCCTAATGCCCGCAGGAGGTAGGCATAATAATTATACAAGTAGACGAACCAGATACCGATAAAAGTAATTTTCAGGTAGTCATACGTCATTTCTTGTAACTCTTCCGGAGTTTGCAGCCATTGGATAATCGGACGAATGCAGCTGATGGCGAAAGCGAAAATGAGGAAGGTAGCAATGCCCGTAATGAGTAGAGCAGCTGCTTGAGTGCGTTTCAGGAGTTCATAGTCTTTGGCTCCGTAGCGCATGGAGAACAAGGCACTGCATCCCATGCACAGACCGATGAAAATGGAAGTGATAAATACCATGAGCGTGTAGGAAGATCCTACGGCGGCCAGCGCGTTGGCTCCTAGCGTTTGGCCGATAATCAGTGTATCCGCAATGTTGTATCCTTGTTGGAGCAGGTTGCCGAGGATGAGGGGATAAGCCAGACAAAGCATGCTTTGGGTGATATTTCCCGAAGTGAGGTCTTTCGTGCGACTGGTCTGCATGGTTTATGGAGTATGATAAAATAAAATGGATTTAATAAACGCGTGTTTATTAAATCCATTTTTACTATGTGCGCCTGATAGGACTCGAACCTACACGTCTCACGACACCAGATCCTAAGTCTGGCGCGGCTACCAATTACGCCACAGGCGCGTACAGAAAACGATTTCTGCATTTGCGGAGGCAAAGGTAGGAATAATTTCCCGAATCTCCAAATTTGCGGGTTAATTCTTTAGTATTTTGATGGCGGTTTCAATGAGCGTATCTTTTCCCCGTTGCATGTCTTCGCTGGTCATGTCCACTTTCACATCCGGTTCGATACCAAACTCCAGTTGGTTCATGTCCGGGTCGAACATGGGGCTGGCCGAGAAACGGATGGACCATCCGTTGGGGATTTCGGAACTGAACGGCAGGCCGGAACCGCCTCCGGTCGTATCTCCCAGGGTCGTTACATTTGGGAACTGCCGCATGGTGTTCACAAAGTCGTTGGTAGCACTATAGGAACGTCTGTTGGTCAATACCACAGCCTTTTTCTGCCAACGGATGCTGTTAGACGGTTCCTGATACACTGGTTCCGGATCGGAAAAGTCATTGTGGCCGGGTCCCGTTTTGTGGCGGATGTAGCCCACCAGCACCTTTTCGTTGGTAAACCGGGAGGCTAGCTTTTGGGCTGTAGTCAGGCTACCCCCTCCGTTATTGCGCACGTCGATAATCACTCCGTCGCAGATTTCCAGTTTCTTTAGCATCTGGTCTAGGTTTCCGTCACCAATGCCGTCGGAGAAACTCTCGCAGTACACATAGCCGATGTTGTTGTCCAGTATCTGGTAGGTGAGTCCGGAAGTGATGATATAGTCTTTTTTAAGGTAATTGCTTTGGATGCTGTCGCTGAAATTGCGCGGGTAGGCATCAAACCATTCCCGGTATTGCGAGCTGCCTAAGGAGCTGCTCAGATTCACATGGCCGTCCCTGAGTTCGTTGACCATATCTGAAAGAACTTCAAAAAGATTCTCCCAGCTCATCGACGAAGAAATCCGTTTCGCATAGCGGGTGTGTACTTCGTCCCAGTCCAGACCATACACTTCCTTTTTGTAATCCAGGAAACAATATTGCTCGTCGATGATTTTCCAGAGCGATTCAAAATTGGCTTCCGGTGTATTGCCCTGAATGTCTTCACGGATACATGAAGAGAATACGGTGCAGGCCAGCATCAGCAGGAGGCCATATAGGGAAAAATGATATATCTTCTTCATATCAGTAGGGAGTAACGTTTGAAGGCATGGTGATTCGGTTCTTACCTTTCAGCAGATAGAAATTCTTCACGAAGCCAATCATGAAATCATGTGAGTAAGTATGGTACTTCAGGTGGTTGACCTTGGCCTGCTGGAGGTCGCAGACATAGGCTACACGCATTGTGACTTTCCGGATAGGGAAGTCGAGGGTCAGCATCTGCCGTAGAGAAGGGCTGTTGTGGAGTGAAGTAAACAGCACATTCTTTCCTTTATGTCCCAAGGAGAACATTTCGTAGTATGACAGTCCGAATTCGGGAGAGAACATGGCACCCAGCAACGGAAGGTTGGCCTGGTAACGTACTACTAGCGGATAATTGCCAATGTGGAACTTGTAGATGGCCATGCCGGAGATGCCCAGACTACCGTACGCTTTGGCCTGTGCCGGGTTATTGGAATTGCGCGTATTGTACACGAATCCCCCGTTCAGGTCAATTGTCGGGCCGGCCAGCAGCTTCAGCTGCTCACTGAGACGGAACTGATAGTGGAGAGCATAACTCCAGTTCAGCAGTCCGGTATACATATAGCCTGTCTTGCTGGGATTGTGTGTGTACGACATGTAGGCCTGTAATAGATTTTGTGCCGATACATTTCCATTCATCAGCCGGGTCATGCGCATATTCTCGCGCAGGATACGTACCTCCGGCCCTTTGTATTCCAATGGAGAAAGATACGTGTCGAGCACGTTGCTTACGCCTGCTCCGTAGAGTACGGAACGCATCACGTAGCGGGTCGCGCGCAAGCTGTCTTCCTGTGCATGAAGCACAAAGGCCGACAGGCAGGCGCAGAGTAGAAAGAAAATTCGTTTCATGCGGTTAAAAGAGTTTCATTTGTCCGTCGTCTTCCTGGATATCCTCTTCTTCAGCTCCGTCTTCCTCTTCTTTTTCCGGTTCTTCCGGTTCCGGCTCCGGCATGCGGGTCGGTTCCAGTTCGGTAATCCGGTCGACAGTATAAGTGGTCAGACGTTTGCCCTTGGCTTTGAAGCTCTTGACACCCACAAAGTCGCTGGCTTCCAGCACGAGTGCTTCCCGGAAGCTGTCGTGTCCGCCAAAATCGACTTGTATGCGCGGGTACACCTGACAAGTCAGGAGGATGAGTTGGGTATGTTTGTTGTCGCCCAGGAAATTCTGTTTCTTGTTGGTCGCTTCGAAGGTGAACCGTTTCAGGTACGGATAATTCTGCTGGTCAGCATCATAGAGTACGGCTGTCCATACCTTATCGGGATTGAACTTCTCGATGCAGAGAATGTCCGGATCATAATGGTTGTTCAGGTCGAAGTTCGTGGTGTAGAACTCTCCGTTCTTTTGAATAACCAGGATACTTTCATCGCTTTGGAATTCGCCCAAGTACTGTCCTCTGCCGTCGTAGTTGAGTCGCAGCACGTCGTGGTCGAACCATACCTTTCTGCCGCCGAGTGTGGAACCTCCTTTCTGTTTCAGGCTGATTTTGTGTACCTCGGCCTTGGTAAGCAGATTACCCATCGACTGCTTGCCCTTGATGTGGATGGTGCTGAAGTCCTTTTCGAAGGTCGGTTTCTTGATACGGGGCGTTGGGCGCAGGATGACCCGGATGACTTCCGCTTCTCCGTTGGGATTGGCTGTGAAGTAGACAATCTTGGAGCCTGGCGTACCTTGTGTCACGTCGTACTCCCGGTCGCGGATGATGGAGGTCACATTGAAGCGTTTGATATAATAATACCCATCCTTTCCGTCACGGTAAATGACGTTGTAGATGGTACGTTTGTCGTTCTTTTTGAATACGTTGACATACAGGATGTTCTTCCCGACAAACAGCTTGTCGGACACACGGACAATCTTATACTTTCCGTCCTTGTAGAAGATAATCACATCGTCGATGTCGGAACAGTTGCACACATACTCGTCTTTTTTCAGTCCCGTACCGATGAAGCCTTCTTCCCGGTTGATGTACAGCTTTTCGTTGGCTTCCGCCACTTTGGTCGCCACGATGGTGTCGAAGTTGCGGATTTCCGTACGACGAGGGAAATTCTTTCCGTATTTCTCTTTCAGGTGCTGATACCAGTCGATGGTATATTCCGTGATGTGTGCCAAGTGGTTGTCAATCTCCTCCAGCTGGGCTTTTAAACGGGCGATGAATTCGTCCGCCTTGTCCTTGTTGAACTTGAGGATACGCGCCATCTTGATTTCCATCAGTTTGAGGATATCTTCTTTCGTCACTTCGCGCACGAACTGCGGATAAAACGGAGTCAACCGTTCGTCAATATGCTCGCAGGCTGCATCCATGGACTCTGCCTGTTCGAATTGCTTGTCCTTGTAAATCCGCTCTTCGATGAAGATTTTCTCCAAGGACGCAAAATGCAAGGTTTCCAGCGTTTCGTCCCGCTGTATTTCCAGTTCTTTCCGGAGCAGGGCCAGTGTGTTGTCGACCGATTTCTTCAGCACTTTGCTCACCGAGAGGAAATGCGGTTTCTTGTTGTCGATGACACAGCAGTTGGGCGAGATGTTCACCTCGCAGTCCGTAAAGGCATACAAGGCATCCAGTGTCTTGTCGGACGATACACCTGGCGTGAGATGTACCAGAATCTCCACCTTTCCAGCCGTGTTGTCGTCTACTTTCCGAACCTTAATCTTTCCCTTTTCGATGGCCTTCAGAATGGAATCAATCAGAGACGATGTGGTTTTCCCGTAGGGAATCTCGCTGATGCACAATGTCTTGTTGTCGAGCTTGGAAATCTTGGCCCGTACGCGTACCACGCCTCCTCTTTCGCCGTCGTTGTAACGGGACACATCGATGGAGCCTCCAGTCTGGAAGTCCGGATAGAGCTGAAAGTCTTCTCCGTGCAGGTAAGCAATGGCCGCATCGCACAATTCGTTGAAGTTATGGGGAAGAATCTTGGAAGAAAGTCCTACGGCGATACCTTCTACCCCCTGAGCCAACAGTAGCGGGAATTTCACCGGCAGGGTGACCGGTTCCCGGTTTCTTCCGTCGTAGGAAGCCTGCCATTCCGTGGTTTTCGGGTTGAACACTACGTCGAGGGCGAATTTGGATAGCCGGGCTTCGATGTAACGGGGAGCCGCTGCGCTGTCGCCCGTCAGGATGTTACCCCAGTTTCCTTGGCAGTCGATGAGCAGGTCTTTCTGTCCCAGTTGCACAAGGGCGTCTCCGATGGAAGCATCTCCGTGCGGATGAAACTGCATGGTGTGTCCCACGATGTTGGCCACCTTGTTGTAGCGGCCGTCGTCCAGACGTTTCATGGAGTGGAGAATGCGTCGCTGCACCGGTTTCAATCCGTCGTTGATGTGGGGTACGGCACGCTCCAGAATCACGTATGAGGCATAGTCCAGAAACCAGTTCTGGTACATGCCGCTCAGCTGGTGCTTCACCGCCTCGTCGGTGGTCGATACAGGTTTGTAGTCAGAGTGTTCTTCTTTTTCAGGCAGATTTGCCGTTTGCTTTTCGTCCTTGTCAAAAGTATCTTCGCTCATATTCAAATGGGTCCTATGTAAAAGAGATTCGGGCAAAGTTACTGAAAATTCTGTAAGGTGGAAATAACTGACTTACAATTCTGGACCTTGCAAGGGGCATTTTTAGGGAAATCCCTTTTCGGAAATACCTCGACACGAACGTGACGAGAGGTGGACACGGACGTGACGAAATCTTGACACGTTCGTGATGAGGTCGTTGCACGTTCGTGTCAAGGTAAGAAGTCAAGTACGGAGTAGCTTATTGTTGCTTGCGGTAGCTGCGGATGGCCCATACATATAGTAGAATGGCAAAGGTGGAGAGCATGGAAAGCTGGAAGCCGATGTCGCCGATGTGGCTGCCCTTCAGATAGACCATGCGCATGATTTCCATGAAGTAGCGCAGCGGATTAAGGTATGTGATGTGTTGTGCCCATTCCGGCATGCTGCTGATAGGAGTGAACAGTCCGCTCATCAGAATGAAAATCAGCATGCAGAACCACATGACGAACATGGCTTGCTGCAAGGTGGAAGAGTAATTGGAGATGACCAGCCCTAGCCCCGACATGACCAGCGCGAAAATCAGTGTGGCCAGATAGATGGTGAGGATGTTTCCTTCGGGTGTCAGTCCGTAGACCAGCCAGGCCAGCAGCATGCACAGGTTCAGTACCACAAATCCGATGGCCCAGTAGGGCAGCAGTTTGGCGAGGGTAAAGGTGAAACGGCTCACCGGGCTGACATTGATTTGCTCGATGGTACCTGCTTCTTTCTCGCTGACCACGTTCAGGGCCGGCAGGAAGCCGCAGAGCAATACCAGTATCATGGTCATCAGGGCGGGTACCATGAACACCTTGTAGTTGAGGTACGGGTTGAACTGGTAGCGCACGGAGGCGGGTGAGGGCTGCGGATTGAGAATTTGTTGCAGGTAGGTGCTGCCCAGTACTCCCTTGGTACCGTTGACCGTATTGACGGCAATCAGGGTGGAAGGACTGACGCCTCGGGCCTGGTCTTTCTCAAATCCGCGGGGGATTTCCAGCAGCATGTCCACCTGGTCTTTTTCAATGGCATTCAGGCCTTGTGCGTAGGAAGCAGGTAGGGCGGTCAGCTGGAAGTAACGGGAAGCCTCGATGCGGTGTACCAGCCGTTGGGACGAGGGACTATGGTCGTGGTCAATGACGGCAATGCGCAAATCCTCGATTTCCAGTGTGGCAGCCCAAGGCATCACCAGCATCATCACGCAGGGAAACAGTAGGATGAGGCGAGGTAGGAAACGGTTGCGTTTCAGTTGTTTGAATTCTTTTTCTATCAGGTAGCGTAACATCATAAGCTTGCGGTTTATTCCAGTCGGTTCTTAAATTTGCGGGTGGTGGCTGCAATCAGGACTACGGCCATGAGGCATAGCACGGCCACTTCCTTCCACACGTAGACAAAGGGTACGCCTTCAATCATCAGTCGTCGTACTGCTGCCACGTACCAGCGTGCCGGAATGAGGCAGGAAATGGTCTGAAGGATGCCCGGCATGCTTTCTATCGGGTAGATAATGCCCGACAGGATAATGGTCGGGATGAGCAGGACCATGGCCGAGACCAGCAGGGCTGCCACCTGGGTATGCGTGACGCAGGAAATCAGCAGTCCCAGTGCCAGCGATACGAAGATAAACAGCAGGGAGACTCCCAGCAGGGCCGTCAGACTTCCGGCTATGGGCACGTCGAGCACAAAGACCGAAAGCAGCAGGATGGTAGTCAGGTTGAGCAGGGAGAGCACGAAATAGGGTACGGATTTCGACAGAATGACAAACAGCGGATTGATAGGGGAGACCAGCAGCACTTCCATTGTACCGGTCTCTTTTTCGCGGACGATGGAAATGGAAGTCATCATGGCGCAAATCAGCATCAGAATCAGTCCCATAACCCCTGGTACGAAGTTGTAGGCACTCTTCATTTGCGGATTGTAGAGCAGCTTGTTGTAGGCTGCAATCGGCATTCCTTCCGTTCCTCCTTTGGAGGAGAAAGCCTCAGCGGGTCGGATGGTTTGCAGGGCTTGTCGGAGAATGGTCTGAGCATACGTATTCCGGGTGACTGCCAGGTTGGGCTCCGTGGCATCGGCCAGAATCTGTATCTGTGAAGAATTGAAGCGGAAACGGTGCAGGTCGGACGGGAAAATGACGGCCAGCTCTATCTGGTTGCGCCGGAACAGCCGCTCAATCTCATCGGGCGATTGGACGACATATTTCACCGTGAAATACTCGCTGGCATCCAGTTGCTCTACCAGTTTCCGTACATCCGTCTGAAGGGAGGGAGCCAATACGGCAGTCTGGACATTGCGCACCTCGGTAGAGATGGCAAAGCCGAAAAGGATAATCTGTATAATCGGCATGCCTATCAGTATCAGCATGGTGCGTCGGTCGCGCAGGATGTGATGGAATTCTTTTCTGACAAAAGCGATAAACTGTTTCATGGTCGTTCGGTTTGAGCGTGAGTAAAAGCCGCGTCTCCCCGTTGGGCTTCGCGGGCCAGTTTCTGGAACACTTCGTCCATGTTTCGGGCTTGGAAACGGGCTTTCAGTCCGTCGGGAGTATCCAGGGCGCGGATATGTCCGTCCACCATCATGGAAATGCGGTCGCAATATTCTGCTTCGTCCATGTAGTGCGTGGTGACGAAAATGGTGATTCCCTGGTCGGCAGCCTGATAAATCAGTTCCCAGAACTGGCGGCGGGTGGCCGGGTCCACGCCTCCGGTCGGTTCATCCAGAAAAACCAGCTCCGGGCGGTGGAAAATGGCCACCGAGAAGGCCAACCGTTGTTTCCAGCCTAGCGGCAGGGAACGGACCAAGGTATGTTGCTCCTCGTAGAGGCCGATACGCCGCAAGGTCTCTTCGGTGCGGGGCGCAATTTCTTTGGCATTGACTCCGTAGATACCTCCGAACAGGCGGAGATTCTCGCGGACCGTCAGGTCTTCGTACAGCGAAAACTTCTGGCTCATGTAGCCGATTCGTCGTTTTATTTCCTCGCTCTGTGTCCGGACATCGAATCCCATCACCTCCGCTTTCCCTTCGGAAGGCAGACTGAGTCCGCAGAGAATGCGCATGGCAGTGGTTTTTCCGGCTCCGTTGGCTCCTAAGAAACCGAAAATCTCTCCCCGCTGTACTGAGAAAGAAATATGGTCGACGGCGGTAAAAGTGCCGAACCGTTTGACCAGATTGTCTACCTGAATGAGGGGAGCAGAATTCCCGACTGCCGCTTTTCGCTCAAGTCCGGGAGGACACAGAATGTCACTGAACCGCGTCAGGATGGTTTCCGGGCGGTCGATACCTTTGATTTCTCCTTCATACAGGAAGGCTACGCGGTCGCATCGTCGGGCTTCGTCCATGAAAGGGGTGGATACCACGAGGGTGATGCCTTCCTGACGGAGGCGGGCCAGCATTTCCCAAAATTCCCGGCGGGATACAGGGTCTACTCCGGTGGTCGGCTCATCGAGAAACAGGATTTGGGGAGCATGGACCAGTGCGCAGCACAATGCCAGCTTTTGCTTCATGCCTCCCGACAGGGCTCCGGCTCGCCGGTCTTTGAAGGGAGCAATCTGTTCGTAAATCGGCCGAATCCGTTCGTAGTTCTCTTCTACGGTGGTGTGAAAGACGGTGGCAAAGAAACGCAGGTTTTCTTCCACGGTCAGGTCTTGGTACAAGGAGAAACGTCCCGGCATGTAGCCTACGCTTCGTCGGATGGTGCGGAAATCGGCCAGTACGTCGGCATGCAGTACATGAGCCGTTCCCTGGTCCGGCTTCAGTAGAGTGGTCAGGATGCGGAAGAGCGTACTCTTTCCGGAGCCGTCGGGACCGATGAGGCCGAACAGTTCGCCTTGCTTCACCTGGAAAGATACGTCGCGCAGTGCCTGTACCTTTCCATAGCTTTTGCTTACGTGGCTGACTTCAATAAGGGTTTCCATTTGTGACCTCCTTTCAGAATTTGACTTCACCGTACATGCCCAGTTTGATGTGGCCGTCGTTGTGGACGGCTATCTTGACGGCATATACCTGGTTGGCGCGTTCGTCGTCGGTCAGGATGGTTTTCGGGGTGAATTCGGCTTCTTCGGAAATCCAGGTCACTTTGCCGGGGTAGGTGTTCCGTTGTGCATCGCCAAAGTCGGCAAATACCGTGACCTCGTTTCCTAATTTTACGGAGGCCAGTTGCTGGGAGGTGACGTAGGCCCGCAGGAAGATGTGTTCCGTGTCGGCTATCTTGAACAGCGGTTTCCCGAGGGTAGCCAGTTCTCCCGGTTCGGCATATTTGGCCAGAACCGTTCCGCTTATCGGGGCGGTGATATGGCATTTCTTGAGTTGGTCTTCGATTTGTGCCACTTGGATGGCTACCGACGAACTTTGTTCTGTCAGGCTGGCAGTGGTGTTTCCCAAAGACGAAACCTGCGCCTCCAGTTGCCGGTTGAGTACCGCCAGCTGGGCGTCCCAGTCATCCAGCTGTTTACGGTTGGCCGCCTGTGCTTTCAGCAGATTTTCCACTCGGTTGCGTTCCCGTTGTGCGGTAGCGATTTGTTCCTTGGTGGCGGCAATCTGTCGGTGAATGTCGGGGCGTTGGTTTTCCACGGACTTCATCTGTGCCTCCAGCTGACGCTTTTTCAGGTAGAGCTGTACGGTGTCCACCAGTCCCACTTCAGTGCCTTGGGTAAAGTGCATCCCTTCTTCGGCATTCAGGTAGAATAGTTTTCCGGTGGTTTCGGAAGAGACCACAATTTCGGTCGCTTCAAAAGTACCGGTCGCATCAAAGTTGTCTTTTTCTCCACAGGCGGTGAGACTGTACACTGCAAAGAGGAGGAATCCATATTTTGTTTTCATATTCAGCATATTTTGAACGGTTGGAAAATAAAAATTAGTTGGTGAGGTGTTTTCGCTGGTGCAGGTGCATGAGCAGTTGGATTTCGTGGAGTACTTTTGCCTGCCGGGCCAGGTTCTCGGCCGTGATTTCTTTCAGCAGGTCACTGACACTCAGGGTACCGTTGGCCACTTTGGCTTCGGCAGAAAGCCGGATGTTCTTCCGCAGCCGGATTATCTCTTCGTCCTCTTTCATCTGTTGCCGGAGGGTTTGGATGGTGCCGTCCTCTTCCGCCAGCTGCAGGTGGGTATGAAACAGAAACAAATCCCGTTCACTTTGGATTTTCTGGAGCTGGTTATCCAGCTTTTTCCGGTCATTTTTCAAAGTATACAGACTTCCGAAATTCCATGTAAAACGGGCACCGACCAGATAGTAGGCCCTGAACTTGTCTTTTAGAATGTCCAGTCCCGGATTACCGTAGGCTCCTTGTGCGAAGAGACTGAAAGAGGGAAGATAACCGGTTTGTAATCCTTTTCGTTGTACGGAAACGCTCTGTTCCTGTGCCTCGTACCACCGGAGCTCAGGTCGGTTGATGGTGTTGGTCGTCTCCAAGACAGCCTCAGGTCGTTGGAGGTGCGTGTGTGGTGGAAGCTCTTCCCCTGTCAGCAGGGACAACATGCGCAGGTAGGCACTGCGGTTACTTTCCAGCTGGATGCGTTGCTGGCGGGTTTGCAGGATTTCTACTTGTACGGCATCCACATCGGCGTCATTGGCTGTGCCGTTGGTGCGATAGGCTTGCACATCTTTCAGGCTTCGGGCCAGTTCTTCTTCGAGCAACGTGTGTTGTGACAGCTGTTCGTCGAGTAAGAGAATGCCAAAGAAAACCTGGTCCACTCTTTCTTCCAGTGCATACAGACTGTTGTCGAGCAGTCGTTCGCTTTCTTCTGTTGCAGCCTGAATCTGGGCTTTTTGGTTTCGGATTTTTCCTCCGTCCCACAGGTTCTGTCTGACTTCAATCATTGCCTGATATTGGTCCTTGGGCAATCCTTTGCTGCCAAGTCCGGGGATGTCAAAGGGGAAGGTGGTGGCTTCACTTTGATAAGAGACTTTTCCACTCAGACTGATTTGTGGTAAGTTGCCTTTTCCTGCATTCGATAAGGTATATTCTTCCGAGAGGCGGAGCAGGTCGTATTGCCGGGTTTGCGGGTAATTCTCACGGGCTTTCTGCCGGCAATCTTCCAATGTGACTTGTGCATGGACGATGTGACTGAAGCCCCATACGCACAAGAAGAGAAACATTCGTAGCATACGCATTCAATCTTTGTTGAGGTAATGAGATAAAGATACAGGAATTTTATGATATCTTTCGGTCCTATATGTGTGACGGAATGTTCTTTTTGTTCGTTAATTGCCTGTATATAGTCCTGAAATCAAGCGAAATATTATCTTTGCAGGAAATTGCGTATGTGAAATGAAATCGAATCGTCTGTTGTTGCTGGCCTTGAGGCAAATACGTGAGCGGGTGGGAGAAAGTCACAATGCCTATCGTTTTCTGATTCCGGAACTGGGACTGCTCCGTTCCATTCATGGGATAGCCGATGTGGTCCGTTTCCTGTCGGTGGAAGGGCAGCCCTACCGTCTGACGGAGGGGAGAGTGGTGTATTTTCGTGCCGGTACGCTTCGTTTGCGTATCAACTTGCGTGAGCTGGAGTTTAAAGCAGGGGATTTTCTGGTAGTATCTCCCGGAACCGTATTCGAATTTCTATATGTGTCGTCTGATTTGGATTTGGCGATGTTGGCTTTTTCCAACAGCCTGATGGAAAGCTGGCAGAAAGAAGAATTGTTGCAGGTCTATTTACAAGGCAGGCTGTTTCTACATCTTTCACTGACTGAGCAGGAGAGCCGGCGGATGGAACAGATTTTTGCCTTGTTGTGGGAGGTAGTCCACGACCGGCCCTTCCCAAAGGAATCCGTACAAAGCTTGATTTCTCTCGTCTTTCACCAAACGGACAGTTTCAGAGGACGCGGGTTGGAGGCTGACAAACAGAAACGTACCCGTCAGGAAGAAGTGTTCAATCGTTTTTTGGAATTGGTCAACAAATATGCCATTCATGAACGAAACTGTACGTTCTATGCCGACCGTTTATGCCTCACTTCCCGTTATCTGAGTACATTGGTACGGCAAGCCAGCGGGCGGACGGTGATGAACTGGGTTAACGAGGCAGTAGTGCAGGAAGCCAAGCTGATGTTGCGTCACACCGACAAGCTGGTGTATCAGATAGCCGACGAATTGAATTTTCCCAATGCCTCGTTCTTTTGCAAGTATTTCCGTCGGATGACGGGGATGACTCCCAATGACTATCGTCAGGAGAATGGATAAAAAATGCTTATGAATTCATTTCCTGTATCGGTTGGCGGTCTGTGCGCAACGACTTCAATACCGGAATGGTCAGCGGGAGAGACATCAGGAACGAACACAAATCGGATACGGCCTGGCACATCTCTACTCCTTGCAATTGCAGGAAATACGGAAGAACCAGTATCAGCGGAATGAAGAACAGTCCTTGGCGGGCAGATGACAAGGCCACCGCCCGTTTGGGTTGGCGGATGGTCTGTAGAAGCATGTTGCACAGGATGACCCATGCACCCAGCGGGAGTGTGATAAGTTGCCAACGGAGTGCTTCGGCTCCCACAGCGATGACTTGCGGGTCTTCTTTTCGGAACCAGGACACGACTTCGGGGGCATAGATGTAACCAATCAAAGAGCAGATGGCCAGGAAAATGAGTCCTACCTTCACGCAATACTTAAATCCCTGGAGTACACGCCGGTTCAATCCTGCGCCGTAGTTGAATCCGCAAACCGGTTGGAAGCCCTGTCCGAAACCGATGACAAAGGAGTTGATGAACATGCAGATACGGGTGACGATGGACATTCCGGCAATGGCTGCATCTCCGAAATTGCCGGCGGCCACGTTCAGCAGGATGGTCGAAACGCTGGCCAGCCCCTGCCGGCACAAGGAAGGGCTGCCTCCATAGACGATTTCTTTCAGATAAGCCGGGGTAGGGGTAAAATAACGGTAGTTGATGCGGATGTTTTCTCCTTTTCGGTCCATGAAAATCAGGATGGTGAAGCTGCACACCTGACTGATGAACGTAGACCAGGCGGCCCCTGCAATGCCCATGTCGAACACAAAAATCAGCAGCGGGTCAAGAGCAATATTCAGAAAGGCACCTACCGTGATACCAATCATGGCGTATACGGCATTTCCCTGAAAACGCATTTGGTTGTTCAGAACCAAAGAAGAGGCCATAAAGGGAGCTCCCAGCAGGATAATACCCAGATACGTCTTGGCGTATGGCAGGATGGTGGGAGTGGAGCCTAGTGCCAGACAAATCGGTCCCAAAAAGAGCAATCCGATGAGGGCTATCAGACATCCGATGAAGAAGGCACAGAAGAATCCTGTAGCTGCCATTCTTTCTGCACTCCGGTAGTCACGTGCACCCAGCCGTCTGGAGATAAAGTTGCCCGAACCGTGTCCGCAGAAGAAACCGAATGCCTGAATGATGGCCATGATGGAAAAAGAAATGCCGACTGCTGCCGTAGACTGCGTATTGATTTTTCCAACAAAGTAGGTATCGGCCATGACATAAAATGAGGTGACCAGCATGCTGATGATGGTCGGAATAGCCAATGACCCGATGAGGCGAGGCACTGGCGCGGTGGTCATAAGGGTGTATTTATCTTTTTTTTCTTTGGACATGATGGTTGAACTATAATCGGACACCGCAAAAGTACAAAAAAAAATTATATGCCCTTTAAGGATTCCTTGCAGATGCCGTTGAGTCCGCAACTTTCACATTTGGGAGCCCGTGCCGTACAGACGTAGCGTCCGTGCAGAATCAGCCAGTGGTGTGCGGTAGGAATCAGGTTTTCGGGAATGTATTTCACCAGCTCCTTTTCGGTGGCCAGCGGAGTGGTACAAGAGCGCGGAACCAGTCCGATGCGGTGGCTCACGCGGAACACATGGGTATCTACGGCCATGGCTGCCTTGTGGAAAACCACGCTCTGAATCACATTGGCGGTCTTTCGTCCTACCCCCGGCAGTTTCACCAGTTCCTCCAGCGTGTCAGGTACGGTGCTGTGAAAATCGCGCACCAGCATCTGGGCCATGCCTACCAAGTGCTTGGCTTTGTTGTTCGGGTAGCTGACGCTGCGGATGTATTCGAACACGACTTCCGGAGTGGTAGCGGCCAAGGTTTCCGGCGTGGGGAAGTCGTGGAAGAGGGGAGGCGTAATCTGATTGACCCGCTTGTCGGTGCACTGGGCACTCAGGATGACGGCTATCAGCAGTTCAAACGGGTTGCTGTAGTGCAGTTCGGTTTCAGCCACAGGCATGGCTTTCTGGAAATATTCAATGACTTTCTGGTAAAGTTCTTTCTTGCGCATAATTCTGTAAGTAAATTAAAGGTGTGGATAAATCAATACCATTTCTTTCGTTTGAAAAACAGGTAGACTCCGACGCCGGTTACGAGCATGATGCCCCATGCCATCAGATACCCGTATTTCCAACCCAGTTCGGGCATCCATTCGAAGTTCATTCCCCAGATACCGGCCAGGAAGGTCAGTGGAATGAAGATGGTGGATACGATGGTGAGCTGTTTCATAATGTTGTTCATCCGCTGGTCGTTGTTCGAAAGGTAAAGGTCGACCAAGGCCGAAATCATATCCCGGCAGCCGTCGAGGGTTTGCAGCACGAATTGCAGGTGGTCGTTCACGTCGGTGAAGAACGGGCGGTTGGCTTTGTGCAGCAGTACGTTGTCGGTGTGAAACAGCTTGCTCATCTGCTCTTTCAATGGCAGGATGCATTTCTTGATGAGGCGGGCATTCTTTCGGTAAGGCTGTATGTCTTCCAGTTTCAGGCCACTGCGGGTTTCGGGCGAAAGCAGCGATTCTTCCATGTCTTCCAGTTCATCTTCCATGCGGGAAATGATGGACATGAAACTGGCCATGACACTGTTCAGCATGACGCTCAGCAGGAAGTCCGATTGCCGGTTCCGGATTTTCAGAGTATTGTTTTTCAATGCGGTATGGATTTCATTGAAAAAATCACTGTCGTGCTCCATGAACGTCAGCACGAAATTGCTGCCCTGTACGATACAGAGCTGTTGCGGTACGTAAGTGTTTTCCTCATGTACCGACAACTGTTTCAGGATGACCACATTGTAGGTGTCATGTTCCTCAATTTTGGTCAGGTGTTCGGCATTGAGGATGTCCTGCGTAGTGAGGAAGTCGATATGAAAGAAGTCGCATATTTCCTGTATGACCTTTGTGTTCTGCAATCCGTGAATCTGGACCCAGTTGATGGCGTCGGGGCGGATAAGGGAAGAAAACTCTTCCATGGAGGCACCCTGATGGAATTCCAGACTTTCGGCGTTGTAGGTACAGAGGTGAAGATGGGTGGGAGTATGGCTGGCTCCCGTATAGTTGAGTTTCTCGCTCAGCAGGTTATTCTTTGTCATGACTTTTCGGGTTTAGTTGATTCTTTTCAATGAAACTTCTTTTTTGTCAATGTACTTGTCGAAGCGGAAGGAAGGCATCCCCAAGGCAATGCCGGCATGGATGGTACAGCCTTCGATGCCCAGTAGTTTCTGCAATTCTTTTTTCCGGTTCATACCTGCCGCCGTGCATACGAATCCGGTATAGAATTGGGCTACGCCGAGCGCTTCAGCCATCAGCGAGGCATTCTGGTAGGCCAGGTTGCAGTCCTGACACCCGAAACGTGCTTTCTTTTCCGTGTAGAAGAAAAGGACTGCCGTAGCTCCGCGAAGAATGCCGTCGTTTCCTTTGCCGAACTCTTCTTTCAGTTGCTTGAACACAGGGATGTAACGGTAGTTGGAGGGCATGAGTGGTTTCAGTATCAGTTTTACCAGGGGATTTTCTACCGTACGTACGATGGACATGAACGTACCGATGGTGAGCCGGCTGATTTCCGTCAATGTTTCCGGGCGGGTAATCAATACCATCTTGACTTCCTGTGCGTTGGTGGCCGTTGGAGCGCGATGAGCCGCTTCGATGATGCGTTGTAACGTTTCTTCGGGAATCCGTTCTTTGGAGAACGCCCGGTTGGAGCGACGGGTACGCATCAGCAGTTCCACTTGGTCGGCACTGGGCAGTCGGTTCCGGTCGAATGTGTGGACTTTCTCCGGTGGAAAATCGGAATGTGCGATGGAATTTGTGGGACAAACGGCTACGCAATGTCCGCAGCTGATGCAGTTTTCTGTGTTTACCTCTATGCCTTTGTCTTCACGGAAGGAGAACAGCGCCGAGGGGCATATTCTGACACACTTCTTGCAGCGTATGCAGGTGTTTTGATCAATCTGTATTTGAACCATTGTCTATAGAACGAGTTTAGCTACATAATATACAAAGGTACAATTTTTATTTGTTTTTTGCCTTGCATTTAATGTCTTTCTCCGAGGAGATTTCTCTGTTCCACAGTGTGGGATATAAAAACCACACTGTGGGATACATATTTCACAGTGCGGAATACAAATTCCACTGTGTGGTACAGAGAATATGTCTAGGCGAAAGGAAGTAAGTGAAGTGGTGTTTGGAGCTATTGGAACGGGGAAGTGTGATTAAGCAGATGAAACTGCATGGCTATCCCGAAAATTCTTTGTATCTTTGCGCCCGATTAAAAGAGAACATTTACATGCGATGCCGTGAATAGCGGTCGTGTATTCTAGAACACCACGTAAAAAACAGGAGCGATGAAAAAAGAAAATCTCGTATCAGTGCCTTTTATGGTTTTGGGCATTGTGTTTTGTGTCTGCCTGGTGGCAGCCAATCTGTTAGAAACCAAAGTCGTACAGCTGGGTCCGATTTCCGTGACTGCCGGACTCATTGTTTTTCCGATTTCTTACATTATTAATGACTGTATTGCCGAAGTGTGGGGCTTTCGCAAGGCGCGTCTGATTATCTGGATGGGATTCCTGATGAATTTCATGGTGGTAGCCATGGGACAGCTGGCCGTTGCCCTTCCTGCCGCTCCGTTCTGGGAGGGGGAAGAAAGCTTCAACTTCGTGTTCGGTATGGCGCCGCGTATTGCTGCTGCCAGTCTGGCGGCCTTCCTGGTAGGTTCGTTTATCAATGCGTATGTGATGAGCCGCATGAAGGTGGCTTCCCATGGAAAGAATTTTTCGGCCCGTGCCATTTTGTCGACCGTAGTCGGAGAGGGAGCCGATTCACTGATTTTCTTCCCGCTGGCGTTCGGGGGACTGATGCCGGTGAGTGAACTGGCCAAAATGATGGTGGTGCAGGTGGTACTCAAGACCTTGTATGAGGTAATTGTGCTACCGGTAACCGTGCGCGTGGTGAAATACATCAAGCGGGTGGACGATACGGATGTCTATGACGAGCACATCTCGTACAATGTATTAAAAATCAAGGAAATTTAAAGAATATGATGAATCAGAACGAGGCCCTTGTCGTATTCAGCGGCGGACAGGACTCTACGACCTGTCTTTTCTGGGCAAAAAAGCATTTTAAGAAGGTACATGCACTGAGTTTCCTTTACGGACAGAAGCATGAAAAAGAAGTGGAGCTGGCACGCAAGATTGCGGAGAAGGCGGGTGTGGACTTCGATGTGATGGATGTGTCGTTCATCGGTCACCTGGGCAAAAACTCGCTGACGGATACTTCCATCCACATGGATGAGGTGAAACCGAAAGATTCTTTCCCGAATACGTTTGTGCCGGGACGGAACTTGTTTTTCCTGAGTATCGCGGCAGTATATGCTCGTGAGCGGGGAATTTTCCATTTGGTGACGGGGGTTTCACAAACGGACTTCAGCGGTTATCCGGATTGTCGCGACTCCTTTATCAAGTCGCTCAATGTGACGCTGAACCTGGCTATGGACGAGCAGTTCGTGATTCATACGCCGTTGATGTGGATTGACAAGGCACAGACGTGGGCTTTGGCCGATGAGCTGGGCGTGTTGGATTTGGTGCGGAACGAGACGCTGACGTGCTACAATGGCATTCCGGGCGACGGTTGCGGACATTGTCCGGCTTGCAAGCTGCGTCGTGAGGGATTGGAAAAATATTTGGCTTCAAAAGAAAACAAATGAGTATGGAAAGAAAAGACGAACTTACTTTATTAGGCAACAAGAAGACGGTATACAAACAGGATTATGCACCGGAAGTGCTGGAAGCGTTTGTGAACAAGCATCCGGAGAATGACTATTGGGTACGTTTCAATTGTCCGGAGTTCACCAGTCTCTGTCCGATTACGGGGCAGCCGGATTTTGCGGAAATCCGTATCAGTTACCTGCCGGATGTGAAGATGGTGGAAAGCAAGAGTCTGAAACTGTATTTGTTCAGTTTCCGTAACCACGGCGACTTTCACGAGGATTGTGTGAACATCATCATGAAGGACTTGATCAAGCTGATGGATCCGAAATACATTGAAGTGACGGGAATCTTTACGCCACGTGGGGGAATTTCCATCTATCCGTACTGCAATTATGGCCGTCCGGGTACGAAGTACGAGGAGTTGGCCGAGTACCGGATGAAGAATCATGACCTGTAAACCACGGTTTACCGGAAGATAAAAGAAAGACAGGCGGAGAAACTGATTTTGAGGTTTCTCCGCCTGTCTTATGTTTATAAGGATGCAGTTCTCAAGAGAGTTCCAGTCCCAAGGCTTCTTTGAGCTTCACCAGACTGGGATTCTTTTTGCTCATCATCTGGAAACGTTCTACATGGCTGTAAGCCCGCACGTTCTCGTTGGCTTCACTCACGCGCGTGGTCATCTTGATTTTGCGGTTGTGCAGCTTCTCCTGCAAATGGGCTTCTATCTGCGGAGCGAGGTGCTGCATGTATTTCTGCACGATGTCGTTGTCCACTGCCACTTCGAAGGTATGCTGGTCGGCCAGCAGATGGGGATGCATGTTCATCATACGTCCGGCATTGGCCGCTTCTTCCTTGGGCAACAGGCTGGCAAACTCACGCCAGTAGTAGCCGAGGTCTTTTTCATTGAAGATATAGTCTTCCCAGTTGTCGGCGGCGTTTTGTACGGGAGCCTGTGTTGCAGGCTGTGGAGCCGGAGCAGTCGCCTGTGTCTGTGCTTTCCGGATGGACATGCCCAAACTGCCTGCCTTGAGAATCGGTGCCTTTCTTTCAGTGGCGGCTTTCGGAAGCGGACTGGCTTTGGTGTAAGGCACTTCTGCCTGCTTTAAGGTCGTGGTATAAGGCTGTGGCTGGGCAGTTGGCTGAGCCGTAGATTGGGCGGCTGGTTGAGGCTGCGGAGCTGCATGAGGCGCAGTGGTGGCTGTAGTAGTTGCTGGGGCTGCCTGTGACTGTGTAGCAGACTGACCGGCTTGCGCGGTGTGGAAAACGGGAGATAACTGTTTCTTAGGGCTACGCCCACTGCCCGTGTCTTCTGGTTCGGCCGTCAGCTGTGCCAGTTGAATCAGGGTTAGTTCCACCAGCAGACGCTTGTTTTTGCTCTGGCGGTAACTCAGGTCGCAGTCATTACACAGTTTCATGGCCTTGTACAAGAATTGTGGAGTACATTTTTGTGCCTGTGCCTGATAGCGTTCGCGGATGGAAGCCCCGGTTTCCAGTAGTTGCAGGGTGGCCGGATCACGGCTCACCAGCAGGTCACGGAAATGGGAGGTCAGTCCGGTGATGAAATGGTTGCCGTCGAAGCCTTTCCGAAGAATGTCGTTGAAGGTCAGCAAACAGTCGGAAACCTTGTTCTTCAAGAAGAAATCGGTCAGTTTGAAATAGTATTCGAAGTCCAATACGTTCAGGTTCTCGATGACACTCTGGTAGGTGATGTGTCCGTTGGTGAAACTCACCACCTGGTCAAAGATGGAAAGTGCGTCGCGCATACCTCCGTCCGCCTTTTGGGCAATCACGTTCAGGGCTTCCGGTTCGGCCTCGATATGTTCCTTACGGGCCACATTCTCAAGGTGTTCCACCGTGTCGCTCACCGTGATGCGGTTGAAGTCATAAATCTGGCAACGGCTCAGAATGGTCGGCAGGATTTTATGCTTTTCCGTGGTGGCCAGGATGAAAATGGCGTGCTGAGGCGGTTCTTCCAAGGTTTTCAGGAAGGCGTTGAAAGCCGCCGTAGACAGCATGTGCACCTCGTCGATGATGTACACCTTGTATTTGCCAATTTGTGGCGGGATACGTACCTGTTCAATCAGGGAACGGATGTCTTCGACTGAGTTGTTGGAAGCGGCATCCAGCTCATGGATATTATAAGAACGCTGTTCGTTGAATGCCTTGCACGATTCACATTCATTGCACGCCTCTCCTTCCGCCGTGGGATGCAGGCAGTTGATGGTCTTGGCAAAGATACGTGCGCAGGTGGTTTTTCCTACCCCTCGCGGACCGCAGAACAGGTAGGCGTGCGCCAGTTTATGGTTGGCAATGGCATTTTTCAGGGTCGTGGTCAATGCACGCTGTCCCACTACGGTGTCGAAGGTCGACGGGCGGTATTTGCGTGCCGATACGATATAATTTTCCATGGGTTGATTCTGTTTGTTTGATTCCTTCATATTTTTGCAAATGTACATAAAATCTCTGTCTTGTCATGGACTTGCTGCGAAATAATTTCTATCTTTGCAGGGTAATAAAGAGCATATTTTTATGGGTAAACTGGCTAATATATGGGCTTTTATCGGGCGTCATAAATATTGGGTGACATTCGGACTTTTCTTGCTGATTATCGGGGTGCTCGACGAGAACAGCCTGATACAGCGCGTGTCGCACAAACGGGAAATTCATCAGTTGAAGACAGAGATTCAACGTTACCGAAAGCAGTATGAGGAAGACAGTAAGGCACTGAAGGAGATTACTTCCAACAAAGAGGCGCTGGAAAAGGTAGCTCGTGAAAAGTACCTGATGAAAAAGGAGAATGAGGATATTTTTATTTTTGAGAAAGACAAATAAATGGATTCGAAAAGAAATGATCAGCTGGCTGTAGGTGGAGCAGTGGTACTGTTTGTCGGACTGGTGCTTCAGTTTATGAAATTGGAATGGGCTCCGTATGTTTATCTGGTAGGAGCTTGTTTGTTTGCATACGTACAGCTGGTTTCGGACTATAAGGGTAGCAATGTGGTAATTCGTCGTCTGCGTCGTCAGCAACTGCTAGGGGCGATGCTGCTGGTGTTGACAGGAGTGGTGATGTTGCTTTGGAAGCGGAATGAATGGATTGTCTGTCTGACAATTTCGGCTGTATTGGAATTGTATACGGCTTTCCGGATTCCACAGGAAGAAGCAAAGGAAAAATAATACAGAAAAATGGTCAAGGAAAAGTACTGGAAATATTCACTGATTGTGTTTATTTTAGGGTTGGGATTCCTGTTGTTCCGCCAGGCTCAGCCTTTTATGAATGGTATCTTAGGTGGATTTACGCTTTATTTGCTTTTGCGTAACGTGACTTTCTGGCTTCAAACCAAAATGAAGCCTGCACTGGCGGTATGGCTGGTTACAATTGTTGTGACGTTATTTATTCTAGTCCCTCTTTCTTTGTTTGGCTGGGCCTTGGTGAGCCAGGTTTCACAGATGCATTTTGATACGGAAGCTATTATCAGGCCCATGTGGCAGGTGGTCGATTTTATCAAAGACCGTACAGGCTTTGATGTGTTGTCGGAAAAAAGTCTTTCTTTTCTGGTGGCACAGGCATCTTCCATCGGGCAGTCTGTGATGAGTGGAGTGAGCGATTTGCTGGTCAATCTGTGTGTAGCCATCATGTTGATGTTTTTCATGCTGTATGAAGGGAAATCCATGGAACATTATATATCTACATTGCTTCCTTTCAGAGCGGAGAATAAGATAGAAGTCTTGAAGAAAGTGCAGCTGATGGTGCGCTCCAATGCCATTGGTATTCCTTTGCTGGCCATAATCCAAGGATTTATTTCTTTGGGAGGATACCTGATTTGTGATGCGCCCAATCCGTTCCTGAGTGCCATGCTCACAGCTTTTGCTTCAGTTATTCCATTGGTGGGTACAGCCTTGATTTGGGGACCGATTACCGTTTATTTTTTGATTGTAGGAAATTGGGTGAGTGCCTTGATGATGCTGGGATATGGAGCCATCATTGTGGCACAATGTGACAACCTGATCCGTTTCCTGTTGCAAAAGAAGATGGCAGACGTACATCCGTTGATTACCATCTTTGGAGTGGTGGCCGGACTTCCTCTGTTTGGTTTCATGGGAATTATTTTTGGCCCTTTACTGGTGTCTTTGTTTCTTCTGTTTGTGGATATGTTCCGGAAAGAATTTCTGCTCGAAGATGGAGAAAGTTAATCTTGCGGAATTTGGGTGGACAGATAATGCAGAATGGCTTCTTTCTGGTCCGGGTGGAACCAGGTGATTTCCGGATCTCTTTTGAACCAAGTCATTTGTTTCCGGGAATAGATTCGTGAATTCTGTTTGATTTTTTCGATGGCAAACGGAAGTTCCCATTCTCCGTCCAGATACTTGAAGATTTCTTTATAACCTACAGTGTTCAATGAGTTAAGATGTTTGTAGGGATAAACACGTTTAGCTTCTTCCAGCAGGCCTTCTTTCATCATTTCGTCTACTCGCTGGTTGATACGTTGATAAAGTTCTTCCCGTTCGCGTGTCAGTCCGACTTTCACAATATGGAAGGGACGTTCCTTTTGTGTGCGAGTACGGAAGGACGTATACGTCTTTCCGGTCATGTAGCAGATTTCCAATGCATGAATCACTCTTTTGGGATTTTTCAAGTCTACTATCCGATAATATTCCGGATCGAGTACTCGCAGTTCTGCGCAGAGTTGTTCCAAACCTTCTGTTTCGTAGCGATGCAACATCAGGTCACGGGTTTCCTTGTCGACTGTAGGAATGTCGTCAATTCCTTTGCAGACCGCATCCACGTACATCATGGAGCCGCCAGTCATGAGCACGACCGCGTGGGTTTGAAATAAATCCTCCAATTTCTTCAAGACTTCCGCTTCGTATTGAGCCGCACTATAGTAATCGGTCAGCGCCAGGGTCCCTACAAAATAGTGAGGAACTCTTGATAACTGGGTAGGGGTAGGAGCTGCAGTACCAATTTTCAAGTCTTTATATAATTGCCGGGAATCGGAGGAAATGATAGAGGTATGGTAATGCTCGGCGATGGACAAGCTTAATTCGGTTTTACCAACGCCGGTCGGGCCGATAAGTACAATGAGAGTGGGCTTTTTCATGGATAAAGTTTTTAGGTGAGCAGGAAAAATAAATGTCATTCTGAACCAAAGTCCAGGATGACATTCATTGCGATTGGCCGATTGAAAAATCGGGAATATTTTTAGTATTTGTCTTCGTCGTAAGGATTTCCGCTTCCTTCGTTGATGTCGAAACCTTCCGGATCAAAGTCTTCCATGTCATAGTCCTGGTCGCCGTAGAAGTTTTCGTCCAAGTCGAGTGCAGCATTGGTATTCATCTGCTCATCGAAATCAATTGTCTGTTTGGGTGCTTCACCGCTTTTACGTGAACATACCGCTTTGTCAAGGTCTTTTCCGGTAATGATTTCCGACAGTTCAATGAAAAATACGCGTTCTGCCAGCGGGTCAAATACATACAATAGTTTTTGTTTCTCGTCTTCTAGCAGTTCGCTCAGGCGGGTATCTTTCATTACGTAAGTATCTTCTTCCGAACTCCCGGTTCCCATGTCTTCCAGGGTTATTTCGGTCTCTTTTTCCCAGTCATCGTCGCAAATGAAGAAAGAGGTCATCTGGTCATCCTTGTATCCTGTAGATTTCAGTATTGCTTCGTGCAGGTCATAGAATGAAGCTTCTGAGTCAATTTTGATTTCTCTCAAGAAATCATCGACTTCGTCGGATATGATTCTAAATTTGTATACCATTTTTGTTTGTCTTTGGTTGATGTGGTAAATATACAAAATCTTTTTTATCGGATAATGCCTCGCTGTGAGTTTTCCACAAATGAAATGATGTATTCTATTTCTTTGCTCATCGGTACTTCCCGGCGGATTTCTTCAATGGCATCGGCAACCATCCTACCGCTGTTGTAGATGATGCGATAGGCATTGTGGATATTCTCAATCAGTTCGTTGGAGAAGCCTCTTCGTCTTAGTCCTACAATATTGATACCGCAATAAGCGATAGGGTCACGTCCGGCTATGATGAAAGGGGGGATATCTTTGCTGAACCGGCATCCTCCTTGAATCATGACGTAGCCTCCTACACGGCAGAACTGGTGCATCAGCACGGAAGCACTGACAATGGCGTTGTCGTCGATAATGACTTCACCCGCCATTTTCGTCTGGTTTCCGATGATACATCCACTGCCTACAAGGGTGTCGTGGGCTACGTGTACACCTTCCATCAGTAAATTGTTATTGCCTACAATCGTTTTTCCTTTGGCTGCCGTACCCCGATTGATGGTGACATTTTCACGAATTGTATTGTTGTCTCCTATTTCGGCCGTAGTTTCTTCCCCATGAAACTTTAAGTCTTGCGGAATTGCACCGATTACGGCGCCTGGAAAAATCCGGTTCCCGTTTCCGATGCGGGAACCATATAAGATATTAGCATTAGGCATAATGACATTGTTGTCGCCTATTATTACATTTTTGTCAATGAAAACGAAGGGACCTATTTCAACGTTTTCCCCAATTTGTGCTTCAGGATCTATATATGCTAAAGGACTGATCATGTTACTTGTTTTTTACAATTTGTGCCATAAACTCAGCTTCGCAGACAATCTTTTCGCCTACGAAAATATATCCTTTCATGGTAGATATGCCTCGACGGATAGGTGCCATCAGTTCAACTCTGAAAATCAAGGTGTCTCCAGGAACCACCTTCTGGCGGAATTTGACATTGTCGATTTTCAGGAAGTAGGTAGAATATCTTTCAGGCTGGTCTACCGAATTCAATACCAGCAGGCCTCCAACCTGTGCCATGGCTTCTATCTGCAACACACCCGGCATGACAGGTTCTTGCGGGAAATGTCCTTGGAAGAAGGGCTCATTGGAGGTGACATTTTTGATGCCTACGATGTAGTTGGCACCGATGGCAATTACTTTGTCTACCAGCTGGAATGGATAACGATGTGGAAGTAGCTCACGAATGCGGTTTACATCCATCAGAGGTTCCTCGTTGCAGTTGTATACGGGAGCCTGGATTTCATGCAGGCGAATTTCCTTTCGTAACTGGCGTGCAAATTTGTTATTGATGGTATGTCCCGGGCGGGTAGCAATGATGCGTCCTTTGATGGGTTTCCCTACAAGCGCCAAGTCTCCAATGATATCCAGTAGTTTGTGGCGTGCCGGTTCATTGGGCCATACCAAAGGAATGTGGTTGATGTATCCCAGGTGGCTGGCATCCATGTGAGGAACTCCCATGACATCAGCCAGTTTGTCAAAACTTTCCTGAGTCATCTGTTTTTCATAAATGACAATGGCATTGTCCAGGTCTCCACCTTTGATGAGTCCGGCGTTTAATAACGGTTCAATTTCACGGACAAACACAAATGTACGTGCTGAAGCAATTTCTGTAGGGAAATCTCCCATATTCTCCAGTGTAGCATATTGGTTTGTCAGAATCTTGGAGTCATAAGATATTAATGTATTGACGCTGAACTTGTCATCTGGTAGAACAATGATGGATGAACCCGTTTCTTCGTCGCGGAATTCAATTTTGGACTTGATGATGTAATAGTCTTTCGGAGCAGTTTGTTCTTCGATACCTACTCGCTTAATGCATTCCACGTAGGCCTTGGCACTACCGTCCAGAATAGGAAATTCTGGCCCGTCTACCTGAATCAAGCAGTTGTCTATGCCTGCTGCATACAAAGCAGCCAATGCATGTTCTACGGTACTAACTTTTACCCCGTTTTTTGCTAAAACTGTTCCACGGGTAGTGTCCACTACATTTTCAGCAACGGCATCCAGTATAGGCTGGTCATCCAAATCGATTCGCTGTATTTTATACCCGTGGTGCTCTGGGGCAGGATTGAACGTAACAGTAAGTTTGACTCCCGTATGGAGTCCTTTACCATTGAGTGAAAAGCTGCCTTTTAAGGTTTGTTGTTTCAACATGGGTTTATTTATTTAGTTGTTTTTTTAATTCTTCGATTTCCTTCTGCAAGCGTCCAAGTTCTACATACATATCTGGAAGCTTTTTATAAATGGCCGCAGAACGTGCAAATTGCTTTGGGTCGATGGCTGGATAGCCCATTAAAGTGGTGTGAGACTTCGTATTTCCCGGGATACCCGACTGGGCACCTACATTCACGTGATCTCCTACTTTGATATGACCGGCTACTCCTACTTGGCCCCCGAACATACACCATTCGCCAATCTTGGCCGATCCAGCAATCCCTACCTGAGATGCCATTACGGTGTTTTTACCAATTTCTACGTTATGTGCTACTTGTATTAAATTATCGAGTTTAACTCCTTCATGCACAAGCGTCGCTCCCATAGTTGCACGGTCTATGCAGGTATTGGCACCCACTTCCACATTGTCTTCTACTATGACAATTCCAATTTGAGGAATTTTCTCGTAACCTTCCGGTGCGGGAGCAAATCCAAAACCATCGGCTCCGATGACTGCACCTGCATGCAGAATACAGTTGTTGCCGATTCTGCAATCGTGGTACACAGTGACATGAGGATAAAGGATGGTATTCGTACCAATTTTGGCATTACTTCCTATAGTAGCCTGTGGATGTATGTATACATTATCTCCAATTTCGGCTCCCTCCTCAATGCAGACAAAAGGACCGATATATACATCTTTTCCAATTTTGACGTTTTCTGCGATGGAAGCTAATGAACTGATTCCTTTCTTTCTCGGCATACTCATTTCATAAAGCGTCATTAATTTAGCCAGACTTTCGTATGCATCGTCTACTTTAATCAGAGTAGCCTTGATTTCATGTTCTGGATGGAAATTTTTGTTGACCAGTACAATGGAAGACTGGGTTTCATATATGTAATGAGTATATTTGGGGTTGGATAGAAAAGATAATGCACCTGGTATGCCTTCTTCTATTTTGGCGAAGGTATGTACTTTGGCATTTTCATCTCCTATTATAATTCCCTGGATGTATTCCGCAATTTGTTTAGCTGAGAACTCCATATTGATTATCTTTTGTTCCTTTGTTTTCCTTGTTGTTTTTCAAATTGTTGTTACTTGAAAAAAGCATACTTACTACTTAATTATGCAAATTACGTATTTTTTTTTTATATATCAGTGAAAAATGCCAATTATTTGCCTGAAATGCCCTCTGATTTTTATGTGTGCGCCCAAAATCTCTCTTAGCATAGGAATTTTTGCATGGATTTCAGAATAAAAAAAGAAGTATAAAGTTTCCTGGGGATAAACTTCATACTTCTTGTATACTTTATGTAAGTAATCTTGTATGTTACAAGATGTTTGTCAGTTGTTTTTCCATTTGCTGCTGTACTTTTTGTGCTTCTTCGCCTGCTACTTTGGCGAAGTTCTCAGTCTTATCGGCATAAATAATGGCACGGCTTGAATTGACAATCAAGCCACATTCTTTGGTCATACCGTATTTGCAGACTTCTTCCAATGAACCACCTTGTGCACCGATACCCGGTACCAGCAGGAAGTGGTTGGGGACAATTTTACGGATGTCTTCAAACATACGTCCCTGAGTAGCACCTACCACGTACATCATGCTTTGGTCGTTGGCCCATTCCTGTGATTTGCGCAATACTTTTTCGAAGAGGCGTTCGCCTTCTTTGTCTTCCGTAAGCTGGAAGTCGTGTGAGCCTTTGTTGGAAGTCAGTGCCAGTAAGATGACCCATTTGCCTTCATAAGTGAGGAACGGAGTCACGCTGTCTTCACCCATGTAGGGAGCTACAGTGACAGAATCGATGTTCAGTTCTTCAAAGAAAGTGCGGGCATACATAGCCGAAGTGTTACCGATATCGCCACGTTTGGCATCGGCAATAATGAACTGGTCAGGATAGTTCTTTTTGATGTATTCCACTGTCTTTTCAAAAGCAATCCATCCTTTTACACCCATACTTTCATAGAAGGCCAAATTGGGTTTATAGGCAATACAGTAAGGGGCAGTGGCATCGATGATTGCTTTATTGAATGTGAAAATCGGGTCTTCTTCTTTCAGAAGGTGTTCCGGAATTTTCTTGATATCGGTATCCAGTCCTACACATAAAAAAGATTTTTTCTTTTTGATGTTTTCAAATAATTCCTGTTTGTTCATAATGTTTTTATGATTAATGGTAATAATGTGACTTTATTGTTCACGGTAAGGGGTAAAATTATACACCTTACTTTTATAATTCGCTTTCTTTCAACCGTTCTGCATTTTCGGCCACAATCAGATGGTCGATGCAGTCCTGAATGTCGCCGTCCATGAAGGCTGCCAGGTTGTAGATGGTATAGTTGATGCGATGGTCGGTGATACGTCCTTGCGGATAGTTGTACGTGCGGATTTTGGCCGAACGGTCACCGGTGCTCACCATGGTCTTTCGTTTGGAAGCGATGTCGTCGATGTATTTCTGGTGTTCCTTGTCGTAGATGAAAGTACGCAGACGGCTCAGGGCACGTTCCTTGTTCTTCGGCTGGTCGCGGGTTTCCGTACATTCGATAAGGATTTCTTCCACGATACCCGTGTTCGGGTTCTTCCAGTTGTAGCGCAGACGGACCCCCGATTCTACCTTGTTCACGTTCTGACCTCCCGCACCTCCGCTTCGGAAGGTATCCCATTTGATTTCACCTTCGTTGATTTCTACATCGAAGGGTTCTGCTTCGGGAAGTACGGCAACCGAGGCTGCTGATGTATGAACACGTCCCTGAGTTTCTGTGGCTGGCACACGCTGCACGCGGTGCACACCTGATTCATATTTCAAAGTACCATATACCTTGTCTCCCGTGACAGAACAGATAATTTCCTTGAAGCCTCCGGCAGCACCTTCGTTGGCGCTGGATACTTCCAGTTTCCAGCCTTTGCGTTCACAGTATTTGGAGTACATGCGGAACAAATCGCCGGCAAAGATTGCTGCTTCATCTCCTCCCGTACCTCCACGGATTTCCAGGATGGCGTTGCGGTCATCTTGCGGGTCGGCAGGTACCAGCAACAGTTTGATTTCTTCTTCCAGCTGGGGAATACGGGCTTCACAGGCAGCTGCTTCTTCGCGGGCCATCTCCTTCATTTCCGGGTCGTTTTCGGACATCATCATTTTAGCCTCCTCCAGTCCGTTGAGGCATTGCAAATATTCCTTGCGGGCAGCCATAATGTCGCCCAGTTCCTTATATTCTTTAGTCAGTTTGACGTATCGTTTTTGGTCGGCTATCACATTCGGGTCTGTAATAAATGTAGAGACCTCTTCAAAACGTGAAACCAAACCGTCTAATTTTTCCAGTAATGTATTGTTTTCTGCCATTCTAATGGAATGCTTATACAGTTGAGTGATTAGATAGGTATTTGTTTACCATAATCTGCTATAGGCTATCCAGGTAAAGAATACCAACAATATGAGCCCCAGCAAGATGAGTGGTAAGTCTCTTTTGGCTTTCCATTGAAACTCTTTGACACCAAAGTATTTCCCATAAATAAAGGAAATGGAAAACCCTGGAATTCCAAAACTTAGACCTTTTAGAATGGGAGCGTCAAATTCAATACTGAGAAAGAAAAGGACAAACCATAAAATAAGTAATCCGATGCCGATAAGACATCCTTGCTTTTCTTGCGGTTTCATACAATTGTAAGAGGTCGCTGATTAATATTTGAATTCTCCGAATTCGGAACGGATAATCAGTTCTTTGTGATCGCTTTCTTCGATGTGTCCGATAATCTGTGCATCGATGTTGAACGACTTGCTGATTTCAATTACCTGCTCTGCATGTTCCGGTGACAGGTAGACTTCCAGACGGTGTCCCATGTTGAACACTTTGTACATTTCGTCCCAGTCGGTACCGCTCTGTTCCTTGATGGTGCGGAACAAAGGAGGCACAGGGAAGAGGTTGTCTTTGATGACCCGGCAGTTGTCGCCTACGAAGTGCAGTACTTTTGTTTGGGCACCACCTGAGCAATGAACCATACCATGGATTTGCGGACGCAGGGCATCCAGCAGTTTCTTGACTACCGGAGCATAGGTACGTGTCGGAGAAAGCACCAGTTTGCCGGCATCCAGCGGAGAACCTTCTACTGCATCTGTCAGCTTCAGTTTGCCACTGTAAACCAGTTCTTCAGGTACGGCATGGTCATAGCTTTCCGGATATTTCTCTGCCAGGTATTTGCTGAACACATCGTGACGCGCACTGGTCAGTCCGTTGCTGCCCATACCGCCGTTGTATTCTTTCTCATAAGTTGCCTGACCGTAAGAAGCCAGACCCACAATCACATCTCCCGGACGGATATTGGCATTGTTGATGACATCCGCACGTTTCATACGGCAAGTTACCGTACTGTCCACGATGATGGTGCGGACCAAGTCGCCTACATCAGCAGTTTCTCCACCAGTAGCATATACACCGACGCCCATTTCGCGGAGTTCGGCCAGCAGTTCGTCTGTTCCGTTGATGATGGCTGAAATCACTTCACCCGGTACAAGCAGCTTGTTGCGTCCAATGGTAGAAGATACCAAAATATTGTCTACCGCACCTACGCACAACAAGTCATCAATGTTCATAATCAGTGCATCCTGTGCGATGCCCTTCCATACAGACAAGTCGCCGGTTTCTTTCCAGTACAAATAGGCCAGTGAGGATTTTGTTCCGGCTCCGTCGGCATGCATGATGTTGCAATATTCCGGATCACCTCCCAGAATATCAGGAATAATTTTACAGAATGCGTTCGGGAAAATACCTTTGTCAATGTTCTTGATGGCGTTGTGTACATCTTCTTTCGATGCAGATACGCCGCGCTGCATGTATCGTTGATTGCTCATGAGTATAGTAAGTTTGTTTGTTTCAATTGAATGTGCAAATTTAGTGATTATTCCTTTTATAACCATGCGTTTTGGAATAAAACCTTCTCAGTATATCGTGACTCCTGCCGGGGTAATGCTTCCATCGGGAGCCATCAGGCTGAATCGGAAAAATCCCTTCCCGATTTTTTTTGGTATATCTTTCTCTGGATCTGTCGTACGTAGAATTTCCAGTCCGGTCACATCGCTGATAATGAGAGTATATCCTTGAGGAACAGAAGGATATTCTCCGTATAGAATGGAAGGCTCTGTTTTCTGAGGCATGTTCAGGGCCAATGGGACACTTTCATGTCCATATCGGTCGACAGTGGTGACAGCCCAGTAGATTCCTCCTTTTTCGAAAAGACTGGCTATGAATGTGTACTGACAGCTGTCGGTGCGTGTGACTATCAGATTTTGAGCTTTTTCTGTATCTACCGGATAAGCATCTGATGCATATACACGGTAATAAATGCCTCCGGGTAAAGACGTGGAAGCTTTCCAACTCATGCGGATGCCATTTTCTTGCAAACTCAGGGAAGGAGAAGAGGGTGCTGCCGGAATTTCACTTTTGGCCCATGTCATAGGAGGGACTACTGCAGGATAGACGTAGAAGTTGTTTTTAAGTTCATCTAGAATTCCCTTGGTATTGTCAAGCAGGAATTTGTTGCGGAAATAGGCTTGACCTTCCAATCCGATTTTTCGTGTAAAATAGATTTGCCGTATAATTTCATCCAGTTTCCAGTCTTGTTCTTTGGGGTGAAGAAAATAGATGCCCAGTCCGGGAACGACCCAGCGTTCGTTCTTGTTTTCCAGCCAGTCGAGTGCAAAAGGATAAAAATGGTTCCCTTGAAAATACATCATCGGGAACAAGGCATCCTGTATTCCTTCATCGAGCCATTTTTGAGCATCCTGGTATACTGTGCTGTAGGCGTTCCATCCAAAAGATGAATAACGTCGGGTATCGTTGAACTTTCCAATGGGAGAACTGCTTACTTTCACCCAAGGTTTCAGCTTCTTGACTTCTGTATAGATGCGTCGGACAATGTGGGTGATGTTGTTTCTTCGCCATTGTTTGAGGTCTTGTTTCTTTCCATATTTCCGGTAGGTATCTTGGTCGGGAAACTTTTCACCTTGTTCCGGATAGCGGATATAGTCTAGGTGAATACCGTCTACATCGTAATGAGAGACGATTTCTTTGGCAATTTGGCTGAGGTACTCGGCAGTTCCGGGATTTCCGGGATCCAGATACCAGCTTCCTTGAAACTGTTTACAGAGTTTCGGCTGTTTTCTAGTTACACAATTTTTTCCCAGCAAACCTACCTGACGCTGGTTGCCAATAGGGATACATACCAGCCAGGCATGTAATTCCAGTCCCCGTTTGTGACATTCTTCTACGGCGAATTGGAGGGGGTCATATCCGGGATTCTTTCCGGTATGTCCTGTCAGGCATTCTGCGAACGTTTCAAAAGCGGAAGGATATATGACATCTCCCCGAAGGCGAGTCTGGAAAAGTACAGTATTGAAATGCGCGGCTTTCAATTCATCCAGTTGGTGTCTTAGTTCGTTTTTTTGTGCTTCGATGCTTTGCGGAGAATTGGCTCTTTTGGAAGGCCAGTCCATCCCTCCAAGCGTGGTCAGCCAGGTGGCACGAATTTCTCCTTTAGGCTGTGCTTGTATAAAAAGAGAGCAGCCTATGAATAGCAGACTGATAAGTATTCGCATGTCGGATTCAAAATTTGCGCAAATATAATTAAAGCTGTTTGCAGAGACAAATTGAAAATGCAGTTTTCGAAGGAATGTGTGGTAGTATGTCTTGCATCAGGTCTCAATCTTGTTTATAAACGGAAGAGAACTGAATGCGTTTTTATAGAAATGGAGGCTTTTCATGAATTAAAATTATCTTATTTTGGCGTCGGTTTTCTTCTTTTTATTACTTTTGCGCCGAAATAAGAGATAAATCGAAAATCTATGGTCGCATTTACTATCGCATTGGTTTTACTGGTGGTAGGATATTGGGTTTATGGAAAATACATTGACACGTTGTTCGCACCTGATTCTGCCCGAAAAACTCCGGCATTGACCCTGACAGACGGAGTTGATTTCATTCCACTTCCTACGTGGAAAATCTTTATGATTCAGTTCTTGAATATTGCCGGCTTAGGGCCTATTTTCGGGGCTATCATGGGCGCACAGTTCGGCACGGCTTCTTACTTGTGGATTGTGTTCGGTACGATTTTTGCCGGTGCGGTCCACGATTTTCTGTCCGGCACGTTGTCATTGCGGAACAGGGGGGAAAGCTTGCCGGAAATTATCGGCCGTTATCTGGGAATAAGAACGAAAAAGGTAGCTTGTGTATTTACGGTATTGCTGATGATTCTGGTGGGGGCTGTATTTGTATCAGGACCTGCGGAACTGTTGGCCGGAATGACACCTGCTTCCTTGAATGTGTATTTCTGGGTGGTGGTCATCTTCTTGTATTATATTTTGGCCACCATGCTTCCTATCGACAAGATTATCGGTCGGATATATCCGTTGTTTGCATTTGCCCTGTTGTTCATGGCGGTAGGAGTTCTGGTCATGCTGTATGTGAAAAGTCCGGCTCTTCCGGAGATATGGGAAGGATTTGGAACCAAGTATGAGAAAAACCCCATATTCCCGATGATGTTCATATCCATTGCCTGTGGGGCCATCAGCGGTTTCCATGCCACTCAATCCCCCTTGATGGCGCGTTGCATTACCAATGAGAAACATTGTCGTCCGGTGTTTTACGGGGCGATGGTAACCGAAGGTATTGTGGCGCTGATTTGGGCAGCCGCTGCGACGTATTTCTTTCAGGAAAACGGCATTGTAGACAAGGTGACAGGAGTGGCTTATTCAGGAGCCAAGGTAGCCACTGACATTTCCAAGGACTGGTTGGGTACCTTTGGCGGTATCCTGGCCATTCTGGGTATTGTGGCAGCTCCGATAACGAGTGGCGATACAGCTCTCCGCTCGGCCCGTCTGATTGTGGCCGATTTCTTCCGCGTGGAGCAGCGTTCCATCGGAAAGCGTCTGGTCATCAGTATTCCGATTTTTCTGGTCACCGTAGGATTGCTGGTCTATAGTTTTGGCGATGCGGAAGGCTTCAAGATAATCTGGCGGTATTTTGCCTGGTGTAACCAGACTTTATCTGTCTTTACGCTATGGGCCATTACAGTCTATCTGGTGGGAGCCCGGAAAAATTACTGGGTGACTTTGGTGCCAGCCCTGTTCATGACATGTGTCTGCTCCACTTATTTGTTTATTGCCCCCGAAGGTTTTTCGTTGGGGAGTGAAGTCTCCTATGCCATTGGAGGAGGCTGTACGTTGGTAGCGGCGGTGTGGTTCATGTGCTGGTTCCGCCGGGTACGTTCCTTGTAGCGATTTGTTTGGCTGTTCAACAGATTATGGCTACTTTTGCAGCCGGTAAAGGATAAAAGTGAAATCAAATGAAAAAACAATTCTTTTTGATGTGGGCCATGGCCGTTGTTTCGACGGGAGTAATGGCTCAGAAGAAAGATTTTGGCTATAAGTTTTATGGCCAGGTACGTACGGACCTGTTTTATAACAGCCGTTCCAATTCGGAGACAGTGGATGGACTTTTTTATATGTATCCCAAGGATATGGCTCCCGATGCGGATGGAAAGGATTTGAATGCAAAACCCGACGGTAATTTCTATACCTTATATACTAGGTTGGGAGTGGATGTGACCGGGCCGATGTGGGGAAAGGCTAAGACTTCGGCAAAGGTAGAGATAGACTTCCGCGGTTCAGGTACCACCTATTCGCTGATTCGTATTCGTCATGCCTATTTTAATTTGGATTGGGGAAAATCTGCGTTGTTGGTAGGACAGACCTGGCATCCTTTATATGGAGATGTGTCGCCCGACATCTTGAACCTGAATATGGGAGCTCCTTATCAGCCTTTCAGCCGTGCGCCTCAGGTGCGCTACCGTTTGACGGAAAAACATTTCGTGCTGACTGCTGCTGCCGTATGGCAGTCACAATATCTGTCTGTCGGTCCGTCTTCCAATCAGGCAGGTGCGACAACTACTCAGAAGAACCAGAGTTTCATCAAGAACGGATGTATGCCGGAATTTTATCTGGGAATGGATTATAAACGCCCGGGTTTATTGGCCGGAGCAGGCGTACATGTGGCTTCCATCACTCCTCGTACGCAGTCGGAATATGATGGAAAAACCTACAAGGTGAGCGAACGCATTACGGGAGTTTCTGCCGAGGCACATGTGAAGTATACGCACCAGCGTTTCCTGTTGGCTGCCAAGAGTGTGCTGGGCTCCAATCTCACACAGGCCAGTACCATCGGAGGTTATGGCATTACTTCCACTGATTCCCGGACCGGGGAACAGGAATATACGCCGGTGCGCGTTTCTCATACTTGGTTGAATATGATGTATGGAAGTACCTTCCGTGGCGGAATCTTTGCCGGATATCTGAAAAACCTGGGTGCATCGAAAGAAGTGACCGGAGTGTTGGGGACTGGAACCGATATTGACCAGTTGAATACGTTGGGTGCTGAATTTACTTATAACCGTCCAAATTGGAAAATCGGGGCCGAATATACCTGGACAGGTGCCTGGTATGGAGATTATACTGCAAAGGCCCGCGTGACCAATACGCATCTGGTGAAAAACAATCGTATTGTATTCACGGCCTTGTTCCAGTTCTGAGACAAGCAGCGCCTGCTGTCCGCTGAATGTGGCGGTTGGAACATGAAAAGTGTAAGTTGAAGATAAGTCCTTGTGTTTCTACAAATTTCATGTTAAAAATCAAGTAAAGGTTATAAATATTGAGATTATATAAAGAAAAAGTATTACCTTTGCATGAATACAAAAACATAGAAGATGGGACATCATCAATTAGACACCTTAGACGAACAGATCCTGCGTATGATTGCAGGCAATGCACGTATTCCATTCTTGGAAGTGGCACGCGCGTGTAATGTATCGGGAGCCGCTATTCATCAGCGAATTCAAAAGTTGACGAACCTGGGAATTCTGAAAGGTTCAGAATTCATCATTGATCCGGAAAAGATAGGCTATGAAACTTGTGCCTACATCGGTTTGTATTTAAAAGACCCGGAACAATTCGACACGGTTACGGAAGCATTGAAGCACATTCCGGAAGTAGTGGAATGTCATTTTACGACCGGACAGTATGACTTGTTTATCAAAATTTATGCGAAAAACAATCATCACCTGCTGGAAATCATTCATGACAAGCTTCAGCCGCTGGGTCTGTCACGTTCGGAAACAATTATTTCTTTCCGTGAAGCCATCAAACGCCAGATGCCAATTATGGACCTGGCGAATGACGATGATTGATACGTGACACTTATTTTTGTGTACGTTCGTAGTCAACGAAACTATAGGAGTAGAGATGCTTTTCGTCCGTTGGATGGCATTCTCTACTTTTTTCTTGCCATATATGGCGGTCTATTTCCGGGAAGAAAGTGTCGGCGGGCACTTGGTCGTCTTCCACTTCTGTCAGATAGAGGCGGTCGGCCAGCGGAAGGGCCTCCGTGTAGAGCGTGGCTCCTCCGATGATGAAGACTTCTTCTTCCTCTTTGCAGGATTTCAAGGCTTCTTCCAGTGTGTGGAAGCATTCTGCTCCTTCAAAATGTAAATCCTTTCTGCTCAGTACGACATTTCTCCGGTTAGGCAGGGCTCCTTTGGGGAGAGATTCAAAGGTATGCCGTCCCATCAGAATGGTGTGGCCTGTGGTGAGTGCCTTGAAACGTTTCAGGTCGTTGGGCAGCCAGTAAAGCAATTTGTTCTGGTAGCCGATGCCTCGTTTTTGGTTGATGGCGGCGATGATGGATAAGGTCATATTTCTGTTCTTTAAAGTGGGTTATACGGATACTTTTCCCGCGATGTGTGGCCACGGGTCGTAGTTCTCCAGCTGGAAGTCTTCGTATTGGAAGCTGAAGATGTCCTTCACGTCCGGATTGATTTTCATGGTAGGCAAGGGGCGTGGAGTGCGTGTCAGCTGTAAATCAACTTGTTCCAGGTGATTCAAGTAGATGTGGGCATCTCCGAGCGTGTGGATGAAATCACCCGCTTTCAGTCCGGTCACCTGTGCCATCATCTGCAGCAGCAGGGCATAGGAGGCGATGTTGAACGGTACGCCCAGGAAGGTGTCGGCACTGCGCTGGTACATTTGCAGGCTCAGTCGTCCGTTGGCCACATAGAACTGAAAAAACGCGTGGCACGGGGGAAGGTTCATGTGGTTCAAGTCGCCCACGTTCCAGGCACTGACGATGATGCGCCGGGAGTCGGGATTATGCTTGATGGTTTCCACCGCTTCCGAAATCTGGTCGATGAACGTACCGTCGTAGCCGGGCCAGGAGCGCCACTGGTAGCCGTAGATATGACCTAGGTCTCCGTTTTCATCGGCCCATTCGTTCCAGATTCTGACGCCATGTTCTTGCAGGTATTTCACGTTGGTATCCCCTTTGAGGAACCACAACAGTTCGTAGATGATGGATTTCAGGTGGAGTTTTTTGGTTGTGACGAGCGGGAAGCCGTCTTCCAGGTTGAAGCGCATCTGGTGACCGAACACGCTGAGGGTGCCTGTGCCGGTACGGTCGTCTTTGCGTACGCCTTCCGTACGGATGCGGTGCAACAAGTCAAGATATTGTTTCATGATTGGATTTTTTTGTTTTTGCAAAGGTAGCTAATTTTTTTTATTTTTGCCGGCGTAACATAATTGCTTAGCGTCATCATGAATTTACCCTCTGATTTTGTCATTCGCACACGTCGGCTGATGGGGGATGCCGACTTTTCTGCGTTGGAGGAAGCCTTGGAAAAGGAGACTCCGGTCAGCATCCGTATCAATCAGGATAAATGTACTTCTGTTCCTGTGGACAGCACACCAGTGCCTTGGTGTCCGGAAGGATACTACCTGTCCGGCAGGCCGGCGTTCACGTTCGACCCGTTGTTTCACGCCGGATGTTATTACGTGCAGGAGGCATCGTCCATGTTTTTGGCCCAGGCACTCCGGCAGTATGTGCAGAAACCGGTTGTGATGCTCGATTTGTGTGCGGCTCCTGGAGGAAAATCCACACTGGCCCGGTCGGTGTTGCCCGAAGGCAGTCTGCTGGTAGCCAATGAGGTGATGCGCAACCGTTCGCAGGTACTGGCTGAGAATCTGGTCAAATGGGGAAATCCGGAGGTGATGGTAACGAACAACGATCCGGCAGATTTTACGGAACTGGGCCCTCTCTTCGATGTGATTCTGACTGATGTGCCCTGCTCGGGAGAAGGAATGTTCCGCAAAGATGAAGTGGCGGTGCAGGAATGGAGTATCGCCAACGTGGATACGTGCTGGCAGCGGCAGCGTCGGATTCTGCGTGATATATGGCCTTGCCTGAAGACCGGAGGCCTGCTGGTGTATAGCACTTGCACGTACAACCGGGAAGAGAATGAAGACAATGTGGCCTGGATTGCACAAGAACTGGGCGCAGAGGTGTTGCCTTTGGAAGTGAAGCCGGAATGGCATATTACCGGAAACCTGACCGAGCATACTTTCCCGGTTTATCGTTTCTTGCCGCACAAGACAACGGGAGAAGGACTGTTTCTGGCTGTCTTGCGGAAAACGTCGGAAGAAGACAGGGAATGTGCACGGGTGAAGCCGGCGGGCAAGTCTCCCAAAAAAGGAAAAGGAGGAAAAACACCGGTGCTGCAGGTGCCGCGAGAGATGCAGACATGGATACACGGAGCAGAAGGTTACGAATTCCGTGTGGAAGAGATGGAAGCGGTGGCTTTCCCTATGGCCCATAAAGACCTCTATGATTTGCTGAAAAGTTGGCTTAAAGTATTGCATGCGGGTGTCAGACTGGGAGAATGGAAAGGGAAGGACTGGCAGCCTTCGCATACACTGGCCATGAGTACGGCATTCCGGAAAGAAGCTTTTCCGACAGCGGAACTGACTTATGAGCAGGCTGTGGCTTATTTGCGGAAAGAGGCGGTGACTCTTTCACCGGAGGTATCGAAAGGATATGTGGTGTTGGCTTATCGCGGACAGGCATTGGGCTTTGCCAAAAATATCGGCAATCGGGCCAACAATTTGTATCCGCAGGAATGGAGAATCCGAAGCGGATATTTGCCGGAAATACTTCCCAATTTATTTGTCTGAAAAACGCCTAGGCGTTTGAACTCAAACGCAAGTACGTTTTAAGCAAAACGCCTAAGCGTTTTAAGTGAAACGCTTAGACGTTTGGATGAAAACGCTTAGACGTTTTTCCTGAAACGTAAAGGCGTTTTTATGGTGTTTTGTAACTCGTTGAAAATCAGTGCGGCTTACTTTTCTAAAGTAAGTGGAATGCCTTGGTAGAAATCCAGAATTTTGGCACGGAACAGGTAGTCGTATTTTGCCTGCACACAGTCGGACACGGCTTTCATCCAGTTGGTGCGGGCTTCGTTGTATTCCGTGGCGTTGGCTTTTCCGTTGGTATATTTTTCTTTCATGAGCTTGAAGGAGGCTTCTGCCGCTTCGTCGGCTACCTGACTGCTTTGGTATTTGCTCTCCGCATTGACGGCATTGTAATAGGCTTGCTGTATCTCTTTGTAGAGTGCCTTTTTACTTTCCTCCAGTTGCCAGTTCAGGGTGGTTTGTTCCAGGCGTGCCGTACGGACCCGGTTACGGGTACTCAGTCGGTTGAAGATGGGGATGCTCAGCGAAAGTCCCACGTATTGGCTGAAATTGTCCTTCAGCTGGGAATGGAAACTGGCATTGTCTCTGCCCGACATTTTGTAGTAGCTGGTACCCAGACCGGCACCGAAACTGAGTTGGGGATAATAGGCGCTTTGGGCAATGCGGATGCTGCGGGCTGCGCCTTGCAAGCGATACTGTGCCGCCTTGATGGAAGGCTTGATGAGCAGTGCCTGATTGTAGATGTCGGTTGGAGAGGTCAGCGTTCCGAACAGTTGTTCGGGCTGGATGTCGGGACTGACAATCTGGAAATTATCCGGCGAAGGCAGTTCCAGCAGTTGGCTGAGATCGAGCAGGGACAAGCGATAGTCGTTCTCGGTCTGTACCAGTGAAAGCTGGTCTTGTGCCACGCGCGATTTGGCCTCGTACAATTCCGCTTCCGAGGCTTTCCCGTTTTGGAAATAGGCTTCTTTCTGGGTCAGTATTTCCTGACTCAGTTCCACTTGCTGCCGGGCTATTTTCACCAGTTCCTCGTTGAAGAGCACTTGCAGGTAGGCCGAGGTCACCTGAATGCTGATATCCTCTTTGGCCTTGTTCAAGTCTTCCGTGGCTGCTTGGAGGTTCAGTTTGGAAAGGGCAATGTTATTCGGAATCTGCATGCCGGTGAACAAGGGTACACTGGTGCTCAGGTTGAAGCCCGTGTTCTGGGTATTGATACTCTGGTAGGTGTTGTTAGACTGCAAGCTTCGTCCGAAGTTGAACGAGTGGGAGGCACTGCCGTTCAGGTCGGGCAGACGGCTCCATTTGGCGGTATTCAGTTCCACTGCGCTCTTGTCGCGGGCGGCTTCCTGCTGCTTGACGGTCAGGTTGTGGGCGATGGCATACTCGATGCAGCGTGTCAAGTCCCATGCTTCCTCTGCTTGGCTGGCACCTGTGGCCAGCAGGCCGAAACTCAGTACGGCCAGTTGTTTCAAGTTGATTCTCATGGCTTACATTTCTTTTTTGAGTCCTCGAATAGCTTCATCGGGTTTCAGCCCGCTCTTAATCTCGATATTTACTCCGTCACTGATGCCGGTCTGTACTTGGCGGCGGATAAATTTCTGTGTGGGTACACTGTCGGTCAATACATAGACAAAGGTAGAATCGCCACTGAACTCAATGGCACTTTCCGGTACGGTCAGTGCGTGGTTGGCTCGCTGGAGTTCGATTTCCGCATTGGCACTGTATCCGGAACGGATGGTCACACTGTCGGGCACGGTGATGGCTGCCTTGATTTCAAACTGGTTGGCTCCGTTGTTTTCCACGCTTTTCGGAGAAATGTATTCCAGTACGGCATCGAATTTCATGTTCTGCAAGGCGCCAAGCGTGATTTTGACGGGGATACCTTCGCGGATACGTCCCACTTCCGTTTCGTCCACATTGCCACGGAAGATGAGGTCGCCCATATCGGCTACGGTGGCGATAGTGGTACCGTCGTTGAACGTGTTACTCATGATGACGGAGTTACCCACTTTGATAGGTACGTCTAGAATCAGTCCGTCGATGGTAGAACGAATCAGGGTACTGCTGAAGGAGGCACTGCTCTTGGTGATTCCTTCTTTTACGATTTGCAGGTTGTCTTTGGCGGCCTGCAATTCTTCGCGGGCTTGTTTGGCGGCCAGCAGCGTCTTTTCGTATTCTTCGCTGCTCACCAGCTTGCTCTTATAGAGTTTTTCCATGCGTTCCAAATCCGTTTCGGCCTGTCGTCCGTTGATTTCAGCCAGACGGACACGGCTTTCAGCCGAATTGAGGGAACCCAGTTCGGGGATGACCTTGACCTTGGCGATGATTTCACCTTTTTTCACCGTTTCGCCGGCTTCCTTGTACACTTCCGAAATGATGCCGGAAATTTGCGGCTTGATTTGTACTTCGTCGCGCGGTTCAATCTTTCCAGTGGCTACGGTGGTTTGCACCAAATCCGTGGTCTGTGAATGGAGAATTTCGTACGCCGTGTCTTTCGGCTGTGATTTTTGATACAGGAACACGAAGGTTCCGATGAAAATCAGTGCAATCAGCACCAATGAGATGATCTTGATGTACTTTTTCATAATGAACTTTGGTTTTTTGTTTGTTTTGTGGCTTTATTTATTCGTCGCGTATGGCTTCAATGGGTTTGATGCTCATGGCCCGGTAGGCAGGAGCCAGTCCGGCCAGCAGTCCTAATATGAGCAGGAGGGCACAGGCACCGATGGCTTCCCAAAAACTAATCTGGAACTCAGTAGGTGCAGTAGGAGTGGAAGTACCCATTTCTGTCAGGTTCAGCAGGAACACGGCAAACGTGATGCCGGCCATGCCTGCCAGAATGGTCAGCACCATGCTTTCCGACAGAATCTGTGATAGAATGTCATTGGGGCGGGCACCGATGGCACGCCGGATACCGATTTCAGTAGTCCGTTCCTTGACGGTGACCATCATGATGTTGCTCACTCCAATGGCACCGGCCAGCAGGGTACCGAGTCCGACCATCCAGCCCAAAATCTTAATGCCCGAAAACAAGTTGTCTACCATGCTGAACATAGCTTCCGCATTGACCAGAATCACAGCCTGTCCGTCGTTGGGGTGAATCAGATGGGCATTTTTAATCACCTGTTCCACTTTCTTCTCTACCTCTCCAATGGAATAGCCTTTACGGGCCGTATAACAGAGGAGCTGTACTTTCTGGCCGAAGTTGTAGTTCTGCTGCATGGTGGTGAAAGGGATGATGACCGAGGTCTCCGACTGTCCTTGGATGGAGATGTTTCCTACGGCCATGCTGACCCCGATAATCCGGTAGTAAATGCCGTTGACCTCGATGAACTTTCCGCAGGGGTCTTCCCCTCCTGGGAACAGGCTCTCGTAGATACGCTTCCCGATGACACACACTTTCCGTTGGTCGCGGATGTCGATGTCGTTGATGAAACGTCCGAATACGATGTTGGGTTCTTCAATCTTCTGGTATTCGGGATACAGGCCTTTCAGGGTTCCTGAGATTTTATTCTCGTTGTAAATGGCATTGATGCCCCATTTGGCTAGGGTGGCAGTCACGGTTTCCAGCTCGTTGACTTGTTTCCGGACCCGTTCTACATCTTTGTTTTCCAAATCCCAGTATCTTCCCTGCTGGAATCCTTTATAAGCCTTGCTGGTTTTGTTGGCGCCCAGGAAACCGGAGTTGGTGGCAAAGCCTTCAAATTGCCGGGACAACATCTGTTGCAGTCCTTTGGCCCCTCCCATCAGGGCAATCAGCATGAATACCCCCCAGAAGATACCGAAGGCCGTCAGGAAACTTCTGGTTTTGTTGCGAGTGATGGTGAGAAGAATTTCTTCCCATGTATCTAAGTCAAATCGTCTCATGGTTAATCTGCTCTAAGTGCTTCAATGGGTCGGATTCTGGCTGCTTTTCGTGCCGGGAAAAGTCCAGCCAGCGTACCGGCAATAACTAAGGTCAGGGTCGCCTCAATGGCAATGGAGAGGTCGACCGTGGGGTTCTCGAAGAAGGTCATGGAAAAGACACCCATGTCCATGGTCTGTTTTCCGGCCACTTGGTTCATGTATTCCGTGACGGCAATGCCCGCCACCATGCCGATGTAGCCGAAGAAGGTGGTGATGGCTACACTTTCCGAAATAATCAGCCAGAGGATGGACATCGGTTTGGCCCCCAGTGCTTTGCGGATGCCGAACTCGTGGGTCCGTTCGCGGACGGTAATGAGCATGATGTTGCTCACTCCCACGATGCCGCTCAGTAAGGTAAAGATACCAATCACCCAGATGGCAGTATGCAGAATCTTCGTCGCGCTTTGTTGCTGGAGGTACTGGGTGAAACGGTTCCAAATCCAGATGGCGCCGTCATCGGTAGGAGAGAATTGTTTTTTCAGCCCTAAGGTACGGCGGTAGTCGGCTTCAAATTGTTCGTTCAAGGCTTCATTGGCCAATCCTTGGGTTGTGAACGTGATGTTGTCAATGCTGTCTCCTTTCTGATAAATAGTTTGCAGGGTGGTGAAAGGTACCAGTGCCGAAGGAGAGAAACTGTTCTGGTCTTTGTAGATGCCCACCACCTGATAGGAAACCCCTTGTGCGTTGAGGTATTTTCCTATAGGAGCCGTATGCGGGAAAAGGTTCTTGACCGTCTTCTCATGGAGGACAATGACTTTTCGCTTTTCCTCTATGTCGCGTTTGTTGATGAAGCGCCCTTCCTTTATCTTGATGGCTTCGAGGGACGGATAATTGGGAAGTACCCCGTCCAGCTCGATGCTGAGAGCCTCCTTGCCATAGGTCAGGGTGACATCACTCTTGCTGACGGTGGCACCTGTTTCTAAAATATGGTCGGGGAAGGAAGAACCCGTCAGTGCCCGGTCGCTTTCTTTCAGGTAAATGCTCCGCCCTTCTTTCATCCCTTTATAAGGTTCTGAAGTCATGCCCGGATAGATTTTCATGGAGTTCATGAGCATCCCTTCCGACTGGTTCTCAAATGCATGGATGAGGCCGTTGCCTGCTCCAAGGAGTACAATCAGCATGAAAATACCCCATGCCACGGAAAAACCGGTCAATAAAGTGCGCAGTTTGTTGCGCATGATGGTTCCGTAGATTTCTTGTATCAGTTCTGTCATAGCGCTAGGTTATTTCATGAATCCGTTTTGTCCGAACGGAGAGGCATGGTGGTCGATATTGTCTTCTATGCGTTCTATCAGTCCGTCTTTGATGTGGATGATTTTATTGGTTTGGTTGGCCACTCCACTTTCGTGGGTGACTACGACGATGGTCAGTCCCTCTTGGTCGTGCAGTTCTTTCAGGATGTTCATAACTTCCACCGAAGTCTTGCTGTCGAGTGCTCCGGTCGGTTCGTCGGCCAGGATGATTTCCGGTTTGGAAATTAGTGCCCGTGCGATGGCTACACGCTGTTTTTGCCCGCCCGACAGTTCGTTAGGGAGGTGATGAGCCCATTCTTTCAGTCCCAGCTTGTCTAAGTATTCCATGGCCAGCAGGTTTCGTTTCTTTCGGCTGACACCCTGGTAGAAAAGAGGGAGAGCCACATTCTCCATGGCGTTTTTGAACGAAATGAGGTTGAATGACTGGAAGATGAAGCCGATCATCCGGTTGCGGTACTCAGCGGCTTTGGTTTCACTTAAGTTCCGGATAAGGACATTGTTCAGGTAATACTCGCCGGAATCGTAGTTGTCCAATATCCCGAGAATGTTCAACAAGGTAGATTTTCCGGAACCGGAGGCACCCATGATGGAGACAAATTCTCCTTTTTTAATATGCAGGTCTATGCCTTTGAGTACATGAAGGGGAGTGCCGTTGTAGTAGGTTTTGTGAATGTTTTTTAAAAGTATCATTTGGTTTGTGTTAATTGATTTTTAATCGTATTGCACAAATGTAGAAAAAGTGATACGTTCTCAAAAATAGTAGGTGAAAAATTTGTTCTGTTTTTACTGATTATTTACTTTTGTCCGTAGATAATTAACCCTAAATAAAGAAATGTCATGGCAATAAACATGGAAAAACCTTATGTAGTAGGTATGGATATTGGCGGAACAAACACTGTTTTTGGTGTGGTTGACTCACGTGGTAACGTGCTGGCTTCTGATTCTGTCAAAACTCAGCAATATGAAAACATCGAAGAATATGTAGAAGCTGTATGTAAAAAACTCCTTCCTTTGCTGTCTCAGTTTGGTGGAGCTGAAAAGATAAAAGGTATGGGGGTTGGTGCGCCGAATGGTAACTATTACAGTGGAACCATTGAGTTTGCTCCGAACCTTCCGTGGAAAGGAATTATTCCGTTGGCATCTATGTTTGAGGAGCAGCTGGGAATCCCTACTGCGTTGACAAACGACGCCAATGCAGCTGCCATCGGAGAGATGACGTATGGTGCGGCTCGCGGTATGAAAGATTTTATCATGATTACCTTGGGTACCGGTGTCGGAAGTGGTATTGTAGTCAACGGACAGTTGGTTTACGGTCATGATGGCTTTGCCGGTGAATTGGGACACGTAATTGTGGACCGTAACGGCCGTTCATGTGGTTGCGGACGTAAAGGTTGTTTGGAAACCTATTGTTCGGCTACCGGAGTGGCCCGTACAGCCCGTGAATTCCTGGTACAGCGTACGGAACCGAGTTTGTTGCGTAACGTACCTGCAGATGAAATCCAGTCGAAAGATGTATACGATGCTGCAGTGAAAGGCGATAAACTGGCACAGGATATCTTTGAATATACAGGACGTATTTTGGGAGAGGCTTTGGCCAACTTTATAGCTTTCTCCAGTCCGGAGGCCATTATTCTGTTCGGTGGTTTGGCTAAGTCGGGCGATTACATCATGAAACCGATTCAGAAGGCAATTGATGAAAACATCCTGAAGATTTATGCTGGAAAAACCAAATTGTTGCTCTCTCAGTTAAAAGATGCAGATGCGGCTGTATTAGGTGCCAGTGCATTGGGATGGGAAGTAAAAGATAACTGATTCTTAGATTATAAATTAGAAAAACAGCCTTGGCGGAAGTTTTACTTGCCAAGGCTGTTTTTTATTATCCACCTGAACATTCGGTCTTCACAGAGGGCATGCAGGAGAATAATACATCTAATCCTAACCTAAATAATATTATGAAAAACCTTTTTTTATTCAGTATGCAAAAATAAACTTTCTTGTGGACATAAACTTGTATTTTTTGATTTTATAAGTGAAAAACTGAGTATAATACTATCTGATTGGATAATTTGAACTGATAAATGTAAATAATGTAAATAAAGTTTGTATCTTTGCCCCAAATTTATAATTGAAAACAATATGAGTTATAATTTGCTGAAAGGAAAAAGAGGTATTATTTTTGGTGCACTGAATGAACAGTCTATCGCATGGAAAGTAGCTGAAAAGGCTGTAGAAGAAGGTGCTATTATCACACTATCTAATACCCCTGTAGCAGTACGTATGGGGCAGGTATCTGCTTTGGCGGAAAAGTTGAACTGTGAAGTGATTCCCGCTGATGCTACCTGCGTAGAAGATTTGGAAAATGTATTCAAGCGTTCAATGGAAGTATTGGGCGGTAAGATTGACTTTGTGCTTCATTCAATTGGTATGTCTCCAAATGTTCGCAAGAAACGTACATACGATGATTTGGACTATGACATGCTGGCAAAAACATTGGATATATCTGCTGTATCATTCCATAAAATGATTCAGTCTGCCAAGAAGTTGGATGCCATCAACGAATATGGTTCTATTTTGGCTTTGAGCTATGTAGCTGCGCAGCGTACGTTCTATGGTTACAATGATATGGCCGATGCCAAAGCGTTATTGGAATCTATTGCCCGTAGTTTCGGTTATATTTACGGTCGTGAACATCATGTACGTATCAATACGATTTCTCAGTCACCGACCATGACTACTGCCGGTTCGGGTGTGAAAGGTATGGACAAGTTGTTCGACTTTGCCAACCGGATGTCTCCTTTGGGAAATGCATCGGCTGATGAATGTGCGGATTACTGTATCGTAATGTTCTCTGATCTGACTCGTAAGGTAACTATGCAGAACTTGTTCCACGATGGTGGTTTCTCTAGCGTGGGTATGAGTTTGAGAGCCATGGCTACTTATGAAAAAGGATTGGATGAATATAAGGATGCCAATGGTAATATTATTTACGGATAATCATTAAATGTATCGATTTATCTTTATATTACTGAGTATAATCGTCTTTTCTGCTTGTCATTCTGATGAGCAGGAGGGCGATTTTTCTTTTGAGGAAATAAAGATAGCACGATACGACCGTCTTCAGTATGAATCTTCCGTGCAAAACAATTTTTTCGCTTTACAACGGATGAGAACTGAATTTGCTCAGGAAACTCGTTTGTTGATAGAAGACGTACTGGAATTGGGAGCGGTAGATGCTCCTGATATTTATGAACGTTTATGCGGATATTATGCTGATTCTGTGCTTGTTCACCTGATGGATGATGCAGAACAGAAATTCAAGGATATGAGTCGTTGGGAAAAGGAACTGACAAAAGGGTTCAGGGTATTGAAGAAAGAGATTCCAGAATTACCTGTTCCGAAGGTATATGCACAAATCTCTGCATTGAATCAGTCTGTAGTAGTGGGAGATAGTGTGTTAGGTATCAGCCTTGACAAGTATATGGGAAGTGAATATCCCCTTTATAAGCGATTTTATTATGTGAATCAGCGCCGTTCTATGTCTTCGGAATATATTGTATCGGATTGTTTTACTTTTTATCTGTTGGGGCAATATCCTTTTTCATGGGAAGAAGGGCACCGTGCTTTGATGGACATTTTACTGTATCGTGGAAAAATTGCTTGGGCAGTAGAAGCCATATTGGATGGAGATGTGTCTGGTGAGATTGCTTTGGGTTATACGGAGGAAGAGGTAGAATGGTGTGAGGAACATGAAAAGCAATTATGGAAGGAAATAAGAGAGAATCATTATGCTGAAACAACCGATCCGATGGTGATTCGTTCGTATGTTTCTTCCAATGTAAAACCGTTGTTTGAAGATGACAAGGTACCTCCTTCTTTGGGGATATGGCTGGGAATGAAAGCGGTGGACAGATTTATGAAAGAACATCCGGAAATAAGTCTGAAGAATTTACTGGAGCATGTGGATGACACGCTGATTAAGAACGAATTGAATTAACTGACTTGACAATTCTTTATGGAAGTTGCATTGTATTTGTTGCCTGTTACTTTAGGGGATACGCCTATAGAAAAGGTGTTGCCGGCATACAACCGTGAGATTATTTCGGGAATAAAATATTTTATTGTAGAAGATGTGCGTTCGGCACGTCGTTTTCTTAAAAAGGTAGATTCTGCAATTTGCATTGATGAATTGACTTTTTATACTTTGAACAAACATACTTCTCCTGAAGATATCTCTGGTTATTTGAAGCCTTTGCAAGAGGGATGTTCTATGGGAGTTATTTCTGAAGCAGGCTGTCCTGCGGTGGCCGATCCAGGAGCGGATGTAGTGGCTATTGCGCAGCGTCGTAACTTGAAAGTAGTACCTTTGGTAGGACCATCTTCTATTATTTTGTCAGTTATGGGCTCTGGATTCAACGGACAAAGTTTTGCTTTTCATGGCTATTTGCCGATTGATCCGGCAGATCGTACCAAGCGGCTGAAAGAATTGGAGACTCGGGTATATGCAGAGAACCAGACTCAGTTGTTTATCGAAACGCCTTATCGGAATCAAAAGATGCTGGAAGAGATATTGAAGACTTGCCGTCCGCAAACCAAACTCTGCATTGCTGCCAATATTACATGTGAGGGAGAATACATCAAAACCAGGAGCGTAAAAGACTGGAAAGGACATTTACCGGAATTAAATAAGATTCCTTGTATATTCTTGATATATAAATGATTCTTTTATTTGAACTCCTTCCAAATCTGTGCTACCATTTGTAATCGTTCATGTTCCATTCTTAGCTCTTCACTGAACGATTCCGGGGCCAGTTTGATTTCTTCGCATGAGAAGAAGCGGCCTTCAGGTAAGATAAAATCATTTTCTTTGCTGATGGGGAGAATGTATAGCTGAATAAAACAAGGAATTATGCCTTGCATTCGGTAACTGAGGATAAGCCGAGGATATAACACTCTGTGAGGAAAGTTCACTTCCATCTGTTTCTGGCATCTTTTTACAATGAGTTTGGCATGTTTCTGACTTTTTCTCAGCGGTCCTTCAAACAGAGAGATAATGGGGGCATCCCATATCTGATTATTGTCTGACCGTGAAGTTAGGTAAACTTTTCCGTTGCAGATAGGAATGATTCGAATGATATGTTGCTCCTGAGGCGATTGGGTGGCGGCCACTTGTATGCCCACGATATTGATTATCAGACAGAGTACATAGATGAGTGTCGGAATTAGGTAGACAATCACAAAATGGTTCTCCGGAGAGAAAGGGGCGAGCTGTTTGTATAAAAAGAAAAGTACAATCAAGTGAATGCTGGACAAGACGACAATGAGCCTAGCTTCCAGCAGATAGGAAAACGTGAAATTCAGATGGAATTTCTTGAGAAAATTCCGATACATTTCCGGGGCTGTTACATGGATGAAGGCACATACCAGTAACATGAATTCCAGCGTCGGAGTCAGGCTGTTTTGAGGAATATATTCATAACCTGTGAACAGTCTGAGGAGAAAACAGATGCCGATACCGATGGTTCCTTGTAACAAAAAGAAATTGAGCCCTTTCAATCGGAAAATATCATAAAGCAATCCTGCAATGCTGATTGCAAGTCCTATGCCCAGCATGGTGGTGGTAGGAAAAAGATGAATCCCTATCAGTGTGATAATGATAGGAAGTAGTCCGAATGACACAATTTTGTCTTTGTATTTAAGAAATAAATTCATAGTAGAATAGCACCTGTTGTTAAAATTTGAACAATTGGAAAAACTAAATTGTTCACATTTTCCTCAGATGTTTTTCAGCATGGTAAGACGAACGTACCAGCGGGCCACTTTCAACAATCTCAAATCCTTTCTTTTCGCCTGTTTTTTTGTACTCCAGGAATTGCATTGGGTGGATGTATTCGGCCACCGGATAATGTTTGGCACTTGGTTGCAGGTATTGTCCGATGGTGAGAATCTTGCAGCCGTTTTCCAGTAAATCATCCATCGTCTGTTCTACTTCTTGTGGTGTTTCTCCCAGTCCTACCATGATTCCCGACTTGGCTTTCAATCCGTTTGCTGCGATTTGCCGAATGACGGCCAGACTGGTATCATAGTTGGCAACACTTCGTACCAAGGGGCTGATGCGTCTCACTGTTTCCAGGTTGTGTGACAGAATGTCTGGGCGTGTGTCTATTACTTGTTGTAACCATTCTTTATGTCCTTGAAAGTCGGGAATCAAGGCTTCGATGGTCGTTCCTGGACAGACTTTTCGAATGGCTTGAAGGGTAGCAGCCCAATGAGAGGCCCCTAGGTCGGGGAGGTCATCCCGGTCGACAGATGTGATGACTGCATGATTTAGTTTCATTAATTGGATGGACTGGGCCACTCTTTCTGGTTCCTCCGGATCCAGAGGGAGAGGTTTTCCACTAAGCGTATTGCAGAATTTACAGGCACGTGTGCAGATGTCTCCTCCAATCATGAATGTGGCGGTTCCTTTTCCCCAGCATTCTCCCAGGTTCGGACAACGTCCGCTGCTACAAATGGTATGCAACTTGTGCGTATCGACAATGCGTTTGGTTTCTGTGTATCGGGCATTGGTCCCAATTTGGATTTTCAGCCATTCAGGCTTTTTAATGTGTGTCATAGCTATGAGAAATAAGTTTGTATAAAAAGGTGACACCAGAATTATATGCATTCTGATGTCACCTATGTAGGGATATTATAGATTTTGCAGGAAGAAATTTACGACGCGGTTCATAAGGTGGTTACGTGTATTTCCTCCTGAAATGCCGTGATTGCGGTTCGTATAGATTTGTGTTTCAAACTGAATGTTGGCTTGTACCAATGCTTCATTATATTCCATAAAGTTCTGGAAATGCACGTTATCGTCTGCGCTGCCGTGAATGAGCAGTAATTTTCCTTTCAGTGCAGCTACGTGATTGATGGCTGAAGAGGCACGATATCCGTCTCCATTTTCTTTTGGAGTACGCATGAAACGTTCGGTGTAGACCGTATCATAGAATCGCCAGTCGGTAGGAGCTGCAATCGCTACTCCGGCTTTAAATGCTCCTGAGCCTTCACTCATAGACATCAGCGTGTTGTATCCTCCGTAGCTCCATCCCCAGATGCCAATCCGGCTTCCGTCCACGTAGGAAAGAGTAGACAGGTATTTGGCTGTTTCAGCTTGGTCGGCGGCTTCTTTGAGACCAATAGAAAGGTAGGTACACTTTTCAAATGCAGCTCCACGTCCTCCTGTACCTCGTCCATCTACGCATACCATGATGTAACCTTTGTCACACATCACGGCTTCGAACATACCACCATCGCCAAAGCTTCCGATGCCCCACTTGTCCAATACTTGTTGTGAGCCGGGACCACTGTATTGGAGCATAATGACAGGGTATTTCTTGGAAGGGTTGAAATTGGCAGGCTTCATCATCCATCCGTTCAGTTCTACACCTTCGCTGGTCTTGAAAGTGAAAAACTCTTTTGTCGGCATGTTAAGTTGGCTTATTTTGTTCTTCAGCTCCTTGTTGTCGAGCAAGGTCACCATTTCCTGTCCCTTGTTGTTATTCAAAGTGATGAGGGTCGGTGTCTGTGCACTGGAATAAGTGTTGATATAGTAATTCAAGTTTTTGCTGAATAAAGCATTGTTGGTTCCTGTCCGTGTGGAAAGTTTTGTCTTTTTTCCTTTTCCGTCAATCTTATAGACAGCAGTACGTAGCGGACTTTCTTCATTACTTGTATAGTAGAACACATTGGCTTTCTGATCCCATCCCAGAAATTCTTTAACCTCGAATTTTCCTTTGGTAATCTGTTTAACCAAGTTCCCTCCAATAGTGTACAGATAGAGATGGTTATATCCGTCACGTTCACTCATCATAACCATGTTTTCCGGATAGAAGGCTATGTTTGAATAGGCTTGTTCCTTGATGTATTGTTCAGCTTCATCGCGTACTGCCACTTTGCAGACAGCACTACGAGGATTGGCCATATACAGGTCAAAACGGTTCTGATGGCGGTTTAATGTCATGATTGCCAGTTTTTCAGGGTCATCCGTAAATTTGATACGTGGAACGTACCCGTCAGAGTCTATTGGCAATTCCATTTTGCGTGTGACATGACTTTTGATATCGAATGTATGTACACTTACTTTGGAGTTGACTGCTCCTGATTTAGGATATTTGTAATCATAACTTCCGGGGTAGGTGGCATAAGCTGTCTTTTCGGGTGCCATGCCTTTGTACCATTGGAAAGAATACATTGGAACACGGCTTTCATCGAAACGTATGTAGGCAATCATACGGCTGTCTGCACTAAAGTCGAAAGCTCGATTGAATGCGAATTCTTCCTCGTATACCCAGTCGGGAATGCCATTAAGCACTTTGTTGTATTCTCCGTCTTTAGTGACCTGTGATTCACTGTTACCGAAAAGAAGTTTAATCAGGTAAATATTGTTATTTCGTACAAAAGCTATCTGATGGCTGTCGGGTGAGAACAAAGGTACCTGTTGCGGCCCGTTATTGGAAAGTGGCTCAAGTGTACGGTTTTTTACATTGTAAAGATAATACACTGCGGTAAAAGAACGTCTGTATATCGGTTGGGTCTCTGTCTGTATCAATATCAGGCTTTCGTCTGGCGACATGATATAGTCGTCAAAACGCTTGAGTTCACAGTTTCTGGCTTTGGTCACATCGAAGATGGCTTCTACTTCCTTACCTGTCTTGAAGGAATATTTTACGATGCGTTTGTGGTCTTTGCTGATTTGGGTGTAATGTTCACCATCCAGCATCGGTTTCAGCCCCTGTATGCTTTGTGCCCGATAGGTACCGTTGGCCACATCTTGCAGGGTGACTTTCTGTGCCTGTAAGTTCATCAGGCACATCAGTGTCAAAAAAAGTACGAAAAGTTTTTTCATAACCGGTCTTATTAAGTTTGATTCTATTCTTTATTAGCGGCAGGCTGCTTACCTTCGTGAACTGCCTTCACGCTCTCTTCCTGAGGTGTCTCTATTGGGGTCTCTTTATCCTTTATGCCGAACAGCCAGCGGAAAAAGCGTACCAGGAAGTTCCGCTTTTTAGGCTTGACTTCTGTAGCTTCTGCCGATGGGGCGGTTTGTACCGACTGTTTGTTAGTGAGGGTGTCACTTTTAGCCACAAGCGTAGTGTCTGTCTTCAATGAATCCATCTTCAACGAGTCTACGGTCAACGGTTTCATGATTGGAAGAGAGTCTGTTTTCAGTGAATCTGAAGGAGCCATGTGCGTGCGCAGACTGTCCTTAGGAGTTTGTTCCGTTTTCTTTGCAGGAGTAGTAGGCCGGGATGGAGGAGTCGGTTTCGGACGCTTGAACGGAACCGGAACCGAATATTTGCAGCGTACGTTGATGCCATGGTCTTTTGCCGGTATCCAATCGGGCATAACTCTGATGGCGTCTAAAGCTGCTGTATCCAGTCGGGCATCCAATCCTCTGACGATACTGGGAGAGGTAATGCTGCCGTCTTTTTCTACCACAAACTGAATCATGACCGCTCCTTCTTTTTTCGTTTTTTCAGCCAGTTCGGTTGTGTGTGCTTTTCTTTTAATGTAATTGAAAAACGCTTTCATCCCTCCTGGGTATTCCGGCATCGTTTCTACTGCATTGTAGATACGGTCGGCTCCCTTTCGTGTCATCCGTATCTCCAAAGGTTGGTCTGGACGGCTGAGAAAGCTCTCGATGTCGAGGTACTTGTTTTCCATTTTTTCAGCTCGGATCATGACCATGTGGCTATAATCCGCATCGATGCTGAATGCCCCGTGCGGGTCTGAAAAGGTATGTCTTCCTGTTCCTTGAATACTGATTTCCGCATGGGGGATAGGTTTATTTCCTTCCATTACGACTCCGTTGACCGGAAATGTTTTTCCGCTTTGTTTGTATTTAGCCAAGTCTTCCGGTCGGTCTATCCGGAGAATCGTATCTTGGGCTGATTCATCCAAGCGGATTGTTTTGACTACCCTGTTTTTATCTGTGGGGAGATAGAGACTGGCTGTACGTGTATAATTATTTTCTACCGTTTGTTCAAAATCAATCAGTCCTTGTTCGTCACTGACATATTCGGTGCTGTATCCCAGTACCTTTAGGATGATACCTTGCTGAGGGTCTCCTCCCGAATTCAGTACGGTAATGCGAAAATGCTGTGTCTTATTTTCCCATGAAGAAGCACCTAACTGGCATATTGACACCTGAAGAATTGCAATCCAAAAAAGTATATGAAAAAGACGTTTCATAAGCTAGTTTATAAATATTTGCAAAGCTACAAGTAATCTAGTGGATTCACTCGTAGAGAGGTGTTAATAAAGATAAATAATCCGGGCTTGCTTGGAGTGGCAAGTCCGGATATAATATGTTTGAACTATACTTATTTGGAAGTTTTTGTAGCCAGTTTCCGTAACCGGAACATGCGTAAGCGTTCGATGGCATGTCGACGGCTCAATATAATCTGTCGACGGTAGACCATACAAGTGGTAAGGAAGTATATTCCTGTTTGTAACCAGAGTGCTCGGTATTCGAACAATACCTCGGGCAGTGTGGCTCCCATGTTATTGATTCGGACAAATCCGTTAATGCCGAAAGTCGATGGGAAAAGCCAGGAAAAGACTTTCCAGAAAACGGGTACAGAGGCTCCAGGCCATGAGATTCCGGAAATAAACAGGAGTGGTACGGAAGTGAATACATAAATCATCAAGCATGATTCTCTGTGGTGAATGAAAATGGAACATGTCATGGCAAAGAATATACATGCCAAAATATAGGGAACAACGAAAGCCAGTAGGGTAGCTGGCTGGGCAATCTGTACCAGACTGAATAGTTTGGGAACCAGGCACAGAATATAGGCTGCTACAAGTGCATAGATGAGAAAATAAGCAAAAGATTTTCCCAATACGATACGAAGAGTGCCCTGATATTGTCGGGTAATGGGGACGAGATCTTTGAATCGGTTGTTTTCTCGGGCAGTTCCGGCAGAAAGTCCTACACCCAGCAGTAAAGTCTGTTGTATAATCAACATCAGTACGGCAGGCAATAGAAAACTGGCAAATCCATCCTGTGGGTTAAACAATGAGATATCTTCATATTCAATAGGGGCTGTACTGATTTCATCTTGTCGTTCAGTCGTATTGCCCAGACGTTTGATTTGGATGTTTTTATTCAGGGCCAGGGATGCATTGGTGCTGGCCAATACGAGCGCTTTGTAGTACAGCATGCCACTCATGTCACAGAAAACACTGACAGTGGTCTGTTTTCCTGAGGCAATGTCTTTGCTGAAACTCTCTGGAATATAGATGATTCCGTAGACTTTTGTTTCTTTTAGCAGAGTCTTGGCTTCTTCCATATCTGCGCAGTATGACTGGATATGTACGTCTGCACTTGCGTCAATATGTCGGACAAATTCGCGGCTGATGGCCGAATTGCTGTGATCGATGACGGCTGCTGGTACTTCCCGCACCACTTCATTGGTGTAGATAAATGCGTATACCAGCGGATAGGCCAGTGGTACTAGCAGGAAAAAAATCAGTACTCCCTGATCTTTGAACACAGCCTTCAGTTCTTGAGTACAGATATGAAAGAGTCCCGAGATACCTTGACGTATGGTTTGTTTCAACGATTCTTTTTTCATGAGTCCTAAAGGGTTAAGGTATGTAAACATAATGCAGCATGGCGGTTCGTATCTTTTTGAGATAGAAGAAAGGCAACAGCATGAACAGCAGCAGAGCTATGATAGCATGCCATGCATAAATTACCGGATAGCCGTTGAGTGCCAGGTTTACATAAATCAGAAAATAATGGCGCAGCGGGAATAAAACCGACAGAGCTTGAAGGGTAGGATGCATGGCCATAACCGGGAAAGTGAATCCGGATATGGAGAACGAAATGACTCCCCACAAGGAGGCGGCACTCAGGGCCAGGCGGAGAGAACCGAACAGACCGAAGAGAAATACGCCGAAAGCCTGAGAAGCCAGTACTAGTAGCAGGCCAGCCATCAGCATGGGAAAAATGCCGCTGTGGCATGGGTAGTGCAGGAAGCCGTACAGGTATACATTGTAAAAAGTGGCCATAATAAAAAAAGTGACTGTTTGGGGAAATAATTTTCCGGTCAGTGCCGTCACAATGGAATTATCAGCCATTTTCATGAGTTCCTTAGAGGTGTTCTCCTTCAATTCTGTACCGATAGTGTATACAGTAGTCAGGAAAATAAGCAGCATCAGGATACCTGGAAACAAGGTGTTGCACAAGTATACCGAATAGTTCAGCCAAGGGTTGTTCAAGGCATGTGTGGATATGACGACAGGCTGTAAGAAAGCTACAGCCTGGTCTTCTGTGGCTCCTTTGCCCAGCAAAGTAGCTTGTCCTACAGCGGCAGAGGCCAGTTCCGACATTGTCCGTTGGTCTTTGTAGAGTAGAGATCCTGCTATCAGGTAAGAATAATTGATGTAAAAAGAAACCTTGGGCTGTCTTCCAGATAAGGCTGCTTCCGTTGTGCCTTTGGGTATGTAATAAAAGGAGTAGATTTCTCCTCGTTGAACGGCCTGTCGGGCTTCTGTCACGCTAGGATAATGGGCCACAATCTGGGTTTGCTGAAAGGCATCCAGGTTGCGTATGATACTGCGTGTAGTTGCGGTGTTGTCGAGGTCCACCACGCCTGCCGGCAGATTTGTAGGTAGTCCGTTTTCCATCAGGGTAGTGAAGAACAGAAAACAGAATACCGGCGCGATGATCATGCAGAACAAGTACATCGGCTTGGTGGCAATGCGGTAGATTTCCCGCCGCACCACGTTCAGAAAACATTTATAAGTGGCTGGCGACATAATCTTTATTTTTCAATGATGGCAGACATGCCTGGGCGCAGGTTGTCAACAGGTGTTACGGGTTTTGCTTTTACTTCAAATGTTTTAAGGTCGAATTGTCCGGTTGTTTTTGTGGCCTTCCAGGCGGCATAAGTTCCGAGGTCTTTCATGACCGTAACCTGAAATTCCACGTCTTTTTCCAAAGCCGGGACATAGGCCTTTATCTTGTTTCCTACGGAAAAGTCTTTCAGGAAATCTTCACGTACATTAAATGTAACCCACATATCGTTCAGTTGAGCCACGTTCATGATAGGGGCTCCTGTTCCTACCAATTCACCTACTTTGGGGAAAATTTCAGACACTTCCCCATCGGCTGAGGCTGTGAGATACGTTTCCGATACGTAAGAAGATACTTCGGCTACGGCTCCCTTAGCGCGTTGTACTTGAGCTGCAGCCATGGCTTTGTCTTCCCGCTGAGCTCCGTTTTGGGCCATTGTGTATTGTGCGTGAGCTGCCCTTTCGGTAGCTTTCATAGCATCGAACTGGGCTTTGGCTTCGTCTCTCTTTTGAGCACTCATCACTCCTTCTTCATACAGGCGGTTGACCCGGTTGTAAGATTTTTCAGCAATCTCCAGTCCGGCTTTGGCTTTCTGCCACATTTCATACGCAGCTTGCAGTTGTTCGCTTCTCGTGCCGCGGAGAGCCTTTTCGTTTAAAGCCTGGGCTGCCTCTTCTGCTGCCTGCGCTTGCGATAACTTAGCCATTACGTCGGGTGCTTCCAGGATGGCCAGTGTATCTCCGGCTTTAACCTTATCACCTTCGCTGACAAAAAATTTCAGAATACGTCCCGGCACTTTGCTGGATACTCGGTATTCTGTAGCTTCTGCTTGCCCTTGAATGATTTCAGGGCCCTTTCCTAAGGTGAAGAACCCGATAATGCTGACGATGACGATAACGGCTAACAGTGTGAAGAATGCCAGCATGATATTGTTGCGTTGAGTCTTTTCCATATTCTGTGTTATTTTAAAATTCCCATTGATTTGTTTAAATAAAGTTCATTCATCTTGACGTCTATCTGTGCGTCTATTTTCCCTGCTTGAGCAGAGAACCATGCAGTTTGTGCTTCCAGTACGTTGCTTGTCGGAATTACTCCTTCTTTAAATCCCAAGTTGGCGTATCGCAGGTTTTCTTCTGCTTTTTCCATGTTTTTTTCAGCCATGGCCAGTTTCTTGGTCGATTCGTTTACTTTATAAGAGTTTTGGGTTACTTGAAGTTCAACTTTTTCTTTGGTATCTTCCAGTTTGTAGCGGGCTATGTTTGCTTCTGCCTTGGCGGCTTTGACCTTATATATACCTTCTCCCCAGTGGAATACTGGTATTTTTACAATAATTCCTGCTGCCCACATGCCGCGGAATTTATTCTCAAACCCATTGACAAGTGAAGGGTTCGTCACCAGGTAATTGGCTGTCAGTGCTACGGAAGGCAGGAAATCAGCCCGGATTACATTTACTTTTTGACGGTATATTTCGGAAGCCAGTTCCAAACTTTTGAGTTCTTCCCGGTTGCTGAGTGCCGTACTGACGTTGGCTTCCGTATAGGTATTGGGAAGCGGAAGATCTTGCATGTCTTCGTCAGCCAGTCGAAGTGGGGTATCCAGCGGGAGTCCGCATAGCTGGCAGAGCAGCATTTTCGACAGACTTAATCCATTGTCTACTTGCGTAAGCATCATTTCAGCTTCGTTGACTTTCACCTTGACACTTAATCCATCGGCTTTCGTGGCCACCCCTTCCTGAATCATCTTGTCCACATCTGAATCCAGTTTCTGTACCAATTGCAAGAAGTTTTCTGCCAATTTCTTTTTGTTGACAAGTGAAATGATTTGCCAGTAGGCCTGATCTGTCTGTAGGATTAAATCCTGCATTCCGGTAGCGTGCTGTGATTCAGCTAACCGCTCTGCATATTTGGTAATCTTGTTGTAAGCAATAATTTTTCCTCCCATAAAAATGGGTTGAGTAAGCGTGGCTGCTCCCACAGTCAGATTTCGTGTGTCGGTGTGGAAGGCATCTACCAAGCTTTGTCCGATACTGTTTAATCCATCTGTCAATCCGGCTACGGCTCCAGGTAGAAGACCTTGCAGTCCTGCTGCCAATCCGGGGTTGGAGGCTGCAAGTTGCTGCATGGCGGCCTGAAATTCTGCAGACTGCATACCTTGTTGCAGTTGTCCTCCGACGTTTGTTCCTAAATTGCCGATGGTTTGCTTTTGGGCATCACTGAGCAGGGATATTTCTTTTTGTGTACGCATGTACCCTCCTGCCAAGTCAATCTTAGGCAGATAATTAGTGAATGCTGCTTTTTTCTCGTAGTGGGCGGCATTCACTTTCTCCTGTGAAATCCGGAGCTCTTTGTTGTTGGCCAAGGCCAATGCCCGGCAGCTGTCCAGAGTGAGTATCTGTTGGGCATAACAGCTGAATGCCGTGCCGAGCAGTAAGAGTAAACTTGAAATTCTTTTCATTGCTGATGCTGACTTTTATTTGGTTGCTTATGCAACATTGCAAATGTATGACTTTACAACAAATAGTCAAAGTGTTTTGTTGAAAAGAATAGGTAATAAAACTTATTTTTTCCTGCCAAGTGTATCCAATTACAAATTTATTTCAGCAGATTTGCATGAGGCTTTTGTGAAATAGAGTTGTACAGTACTTGTACTCGGGGGTGTGTGGAGATGTGTCTGGACATGTTTTCTTCTGAATTTCCTGAAGAAGGGAAATTTCCATAGGCCATTCTATACAATACAGGTTGCATGAGTTGGTCTTCTTCTGAACCAAGCTCTCCCAGTTTTTCTGCATAATTTTCTTCCACCTCAAAATCAGGCTGTAGTCCGTTGGTATAGTACTCATAAAAACCTTGAGAATTGCTCAGGTAGGTTGTAGTGAGCCATAACTCGATATTAGGTGCTTCTTCATTTGTGAAAAGCTGTTGTGCTACATTCTTTCCGAAAGTAGGCATACCCACTTGGTACAGCCTGCCTTCCATATAAGGTCTCAGGCAGTTGATGATAATTTCAGAAGCAGAAGCCGTGTTGCCAGAGGTAAGTATGTATAAGTTTTGATAAGACAAGGTTGTACTTCCTGGCAGTAGGCTGGCGTCGAAATTCAGTACTTCAGTTTTGTTGATTTTGTCATTGTAGGTCATTTGCAGGAAAGGTTGCCCCATGGCAGAGGCAGGAGCCAGTGCCGTTCCCATTAATTGTGAAGTAGATACGTATCCTCCTGGATTATACCTTAAATCGAGGATGATGTCGTCAAATGTTTGTCCGTTTAATTGTGAGAAGAGTTCTTTCAGTACATCCGTGTTCTCACCAAATTCATTATATAATATGTAGAAAGCTTTTCGGTTGCCAGCAGAGATTGTTCCTGTTTTTAAGATATCTTGTTCTTCTACGTATCTTGGTGAGGGCATTTGTATAGTACCTAGTGTATCAAACTCCACGTAATTAAACTCCGGGTCATCCACTTCTTCCGGATACGGGTTGTAGTTGGCTAAAGTAAAGCTGTACGCTTTTGTGGGCCGATTAATATAAGTCGTGTAGTCACTGGTTGAGATTTTTTTGTTGTCGATGGCAATAATCCAATCTCCCCGTTTCAATCCTGCTTCTTCTGCCGGAGAATCCGGTTCAGTATATAAGACCCTCAAGGCATTGGAACCTCCATCGGTTCGTACCAATACCGCCTCGAATCCAAAGCAGGGGTATGTGCTGGTTGCACGTGTGAGTACAGAATCTACGTGTGAAAATACATAGCCGTTTTTTTGGTCTTTGGAAGAAGCTGCCGATGCAAGAAATTCTGCAGGTTTCTTGAAAAAGTTCAGTTTTTCTTCCGCCGGAATATCTTCGTAAAAAAGATAATTCTCCTGCATCACTTCATAAATCCAGGTTTTTGTAGCAATAAGTGCGTAATATTCTCCCGAACGGTCCTCGCCGCACGAAGAAAGTAGTCCCATCAAGGCGAGGCAGGCATATAGCAGGCGGCTGATGTCTTTTTTCATGGTTGCAGTGGTTATTTCATTCTGAATGAACCTTGTCCGATCATATTGCCATCGGCAAAGATATAGATTTGGTATGTTCCTGCAGACAGGAATTCTTCCACATCCCAGTATACCGTAACGGTTTGTTCTTCACCGGTGTATTCAATGTATTTCTTGATGGAATAGGCTATGTTTCTGTCTTCAAATTTAAATTGGTTTCCGGCACTTTTGGTCAGGATTTCGTTGTCAGGTTTGGCAATTCGTATGTAAACCGTTTTGTTTCCAGTTTGCGCTGTAATATTCTTGACGATGGTAAACGAAATGGCAATTTTCTTTATGTTCTTTACCCTTTCTGTTTCCCGTCCTCTTTTGTTCAGTGTTTTTACTTGAATATTGGTCGCATCCAGTTGTGCTGCGAGTGTTACCTTTTCATGTAAGCTTTTCTTTTCTTCCGACAAATTGGAAATTTGGGCGGTAGCAGCTGTATATTTTGTTTTTACTTCCTGGTTTTCCTGCATCAGAGCCGCGTTGATTTTGTTCAAGGAGTCGATTTGCATGACATAACTTCTCAGGACTGCGCGTACCGTTTTCAGCTCTTTCTTTAACCGCATGATTTCGGCTGCGTCACTGGTTTTTACTTGACGAAGTTCTTCCAGCAGGCGTTGCGTCTTTAATTTTTCGCTTTCCAGTTTTTCACGAAGGGAGTCGTTGTTTATTTGAACCTGTAATTCATCGTATTGTGTGGCAAAAGTACTGTATTCGTTTTCCATTTCTTGTTTTTCCACAGCGAAAAGCTGGCTCATTTCGCTGTTTTTGCGAGCTTCGTTTATCGCGAAGAAAGATACAATGGCTACGATTGCTGCCAATATGATGATTGCAATAATCAGTTTTTTGTTGTTGCTCATGGTTTTAATTTTTGCATTTGGCACAAAAATACAACATTTTGTGGAGACCACGTTTTTATTTTAGGAAAAAATAGTATTAAGGAGAAACCAAAACAGCAGGCAGACTTTCTCCTTTTTCCCAAGAACGAAACGAAAGTTCAGGGTATGTGGTAGCTCCAGTTCCCTGAATCCATAGGTTCAGTGTGTGATATAAGTTTTCTACAGTGATGGATTGCAGTGAGCCGTATTTCATGAGCGAATCGGATTTTAATACTGTATGGGCATTACCTGCAGGGGATTTACTGTTCGATTGAGGATAATAGCAGCATCTGATTACGTTGGTATACTCGGTGGCGAAACTGATGGGATTACATTTGTATGCGTTGCCAGTAACGTAACAGTTTTGAATTTCTCCGTTCAGACTTTTTGTACAGATAAATCCTCCGAGTTTGGCTTTACTGAAGTTGCAGTTTGAAACGAAACAGTTCAGGATTTTTCCTTTGTTGTTGTAACGGACAATTCCACTGGCATAGTTTATGACACTTTTTAGCGAGATATTGTCTACCTGACAGTTGATAATCAGTCCTTCGTTTTGAGAGGATATGCTGCCGAATTCACTTTCATCATCGACATTTTTGATGATGCAGTTTTTGATGATGCAGTTGTCAATGATACCTCTGTTAAGGCCGGCCAAAAAAGAGGCGCTTTTAGTGTCTTTCGTTTTATCGTATGTAGCTTCGCTGATAATCAGATTCTTGATGACACCTGATGGAGATACTCCACTGAACAGTCCTACATAATAGTAACCGAGATACGATTGCTGGAACAGGAGATTGCTGAGGCTGTGTCCTTGTCCGTCAAACGTGTCGTTAAACAGTCTCTTTTGTGAGCCATTGGCTGTGCCATACATGCCGATCATTTGTATTTTTGCGGCTTCTTCTGGCGTGAAGCTTAGATCGTTGTGCAGATAATAAGTTGTTGTTTCTCCAGTTGTTTCTCCGAATTCTTCCAGTGACCTGTTTTCGTATGTTTCTCCGTTTATCAGATGGGTAAATGCAATAAAATCTTCTACGGTTTCTATGCCGGGATCATTTCCTGACAGTTTGAGTGGGCAAGTATATTCGTAGCCTGCCAGAAAGGAGTGTGTTCCCATGGTCGTTTCAAGACTGTTCCCGTCGGGAGTAGAAATCTGGATGTGAACAGATTGGTTGGTTGGAGGTAGTAAGAAAGAATACTCTCCGGAATCGTTATGTTCCAATGTCAGAGGTATTTTAGCGTTTTGTAGGGACAGTTCTCCTGTCTCTGGTTGGATATCCGAAACGGAAGTGGAGGGGGTGAAGGTGATGCGTTCCAAGCGTTGGTTAAGATTATGTGATACCTGAAAAGTCAGACGGGAAAATAGATGGCTGAATGAAAGTCGTATTTCTTCTCCTTGACGGAAATCTTTTTGGGAGCAGAGGATGTCAGGGAGCTTTCCTTCCTGATAAATGGAAGAGTGATTGCGATAGAATGGGGGATAAAATGCACAGGTTTGTGCTTGGGAATGCTCGGTGTTCCAGGTGAGGTCGATATCACCTTCCCAGTAGCTGCCATTGTATGTCAGAAGGGTTCCTTCAGCAGTGAGTCCACCCTGGCTGTAGAATGTTATTTGGCTCCCTACCGGTAAGGATTGGGGGGTGGAATTGCGTGAAGAAGGATGAAAACCATTTATTTTTCCTCCTCGGATGTATGTAGTTTGGATGGTGGGCAGAAGGGTGTCGAGGGTGCATCCACCAAGGCACAATAATAAAACAAGTATCAGTTGGAGGCTAAAAAAGTTTGTTTTCATATTTCTTTTTTTCTAGAATAACGTAGGTTTTCTGTTTCGTTTCCCGATTCTTTCGGGTAATTGAGGGTAAAGTTGTGTGTTCCATCGAAAAACTTTACCTTTGCGGGCATTAAGGAAACGTTTCACGAAAAATATGGGAAAAGGAAAATTAGCGAAATTCGCAGATATGGCGGAATATCCGCATGTGTTTGAATATCCGTATTCGGTGGTGGATGAGGTCCCTTTCGAGATGAAGGGACGCTGGAACCAGGATTTCTTCAAGAACGAGAATCCGATTGTCCTGGAACTGGGATGCGGACGTGGGGAATACACCGTAGGACTGGCACGCCGCTATCCGGGCAAGAACTTCATCGGGGTGGACATCAAGGGAGCCCGCATGTGGACGGGAGCCACCGAAGCACTGAATGAAGGTTTGAAGAATGTGGCTTTTTTGCGTACCAACATCGAAATCATCGACCGCTTCTTTGTGCCGGGTGAGGTGAGCGAAATCTGGCTGACTTTCTCGGACCCTCAGATGAAGAAGGCTACCAAGCGCCTGACTTCTACCTATTTCATGAACCGTTACCGCCGTTTCCTGATTCCGGACGGACTGGTACACCTGAAGACGGACAGTAATTTTATGTTTACCTATACTAAATATATGGTAGAGGCCAATCATTTCCCGGTAGAATTCATCACCGACGATTTGTATCACTCCGGCATGGACGATGACATTCTGAGCATCCGCACCTATTACGAACAGCAGTGGCTCGATCGCGGCCTGAACATCAAGTACATCCAGTTCCGTCTGCCGCAGGAAGGAGAACTTCAGGAACCCGACGTGGAAATCGAACTGGACGATTACCGGAGCTACAACCGGAGCAAGCGGAGCGGACTGAAAACAAGCAAATGATTTAAAACTGAAAAGATATGACACTTTATCCGAAATTGATTATGGACGCACTGGCTACGGTGCGTTATCCGGGCAACGGAAAAAATATTGTGGAAGCGGAGATGGTGGCCGACAATCTTCGCATTGACGGGATGAAGGTAAGTTTCTCGCTGATATTTGAGAAGCCGACCGACCCTTTCATGAAATCGGTAGTCAAATCGGCTGAAACCGCCATTCATACCTATGTGTCGAAGGATGTGGAGGTGACGATTGCCACCGAAAGCAAGCAGGCAGCCCGCCCCGAACCGGGCAAGATGTTGCCGCAGGTGAAAAACGTGATTGCTGTGTCTTCCGGTAAAGGAGGAGTGGGTAAGTCTACGGTAGCCGCCAACCTGGCAGTGGCTTTGGCCAAACTGGGTTACAAGGTAGGTTTGCTGGATGCGGACATTTTCGGTCCTTCGGTGCCTAAGATGTTCCAGGTGGAAGACGCTCGTCCGTATGCAGAAGAAGTGAACGGCCGCGACCTGATTGTACCGGTTGAAAAATACGGCATCAAACTGCTTTCCATCGGTTTCTTTGTAGACCCAGATCAGGCTACGCTGTGGCGTGGCGGTATGGCCAGCAATGCCCTGAAGCAGCTGGTAGCCGATGCCAACTGGGGCGAACTGGATTATTTCGTACTGGATACTCCTCCGGGCACCAGTGACATCCATCTGACCTTACTCCAGACCTTGGCCATTACAGGAGCCGTGATTGTCAGCACTCCGCAGCAAGTGGCACTGGCCGATGCACGTAAGGGTATCAACATGTACACCAACGACAAGGTGAACGTGCCTATCCTCGGGCTGGTGGAAAACATGGCGTGGTTCACTCCAGCCGAACTTCCTGGCAACAAGTACTACCTGTTTGGCAAGGAAGGTACCAAACGCTTGGCAGAAGAGCTGCATGTGCCGCTGCTCGGACAGATTCCTATCGTGCAGAGCATTTGCGAAAGTGGCGATGCAGGTACACCGGCTGCCCTCGATGAAAATTCAGTCACCGGTATGGCCTTTATGGATTTGGCACGCAACGTCGTGATACAGACTGAAAAGCGCAATGCCGAACAGGCACCTACGGAGATTGTGCATACACATTGATAAGAAAATAAATCGAACAGAAAGAAGCGGAGGCTGGGATGAGTCTTCGCTTTTTTTGTATCTTCCTGATTCATACATCTTTTACTGCTGGAGTTTTCTTTGAAACCACTAGGCGAATTCTCTGTCCCACAGTGTGGGATATAAAAACCACAGTGTGGGATACATATTTCACACTGTGGAATACAAATCCCGCAGTGTGAAACAGAGATGATTCAAGTACGTTTGTAGTTATGGTTAGGGGAGGTTCGGAGAATAGGTGGTGGGTCATTCCTCTTTAAACTCCAGCTCTAGTTGGATGGGGCCGGAAGCGGCGATTGTGTCTCCTTCCTTTTCTTCCGGAGGATTGGACACAGACAGCCCTAGCAGGCGGATGGCATGCTGACTGTGGTCTACTCCCTTCAGGAGCCGTTTGGCCAAAGGAAGAATCTCTTCCAAGCGTTGCAGAGGCTGCCGTACACTAACACTGCGGGTAATCTGGGAAAAGTCATCGAATTTGACCTTCAGGGTGAGGGTGTTCCCCTTGAAGTCCTTGGCTTTCAGCCGCTCAATGAGTTCACGCGCCACGTGATACAGCTCGATGATGAGGGCCATCTCGGCTGAGATATCTTTTTCCAGCGTATGTTCGCAGCCGATGGACTTGCGGATGCGGACGGCTTCCACGGGTCGGTCGTCGATGCCGCGGGCGAAATTGAAATAAATGAGGCCGTTCTTTCCAAACTGCCGTTGCAGCATTTCCAAGGAGCATTGTCGGAGGGTATCCCCGTTGTAAATGCCCAGTGTGTGCATCTTTTTGGCCGTGATGGGCCCCACTCCCCAGAAAGCTTCGATGGGCAGATGCCGGATAAACTCTTCGGCCTGGTCGGGATGAATGGTGCAGAGTCCGTCGGGCTTCCGGTAGTCGGAGGCTATCTTTGCCAGAAATTTGTTGTAGGACACCCCGGCTGAGGCTACCAGATGAAGGTCCTGGCGGATGCGCTGCTTGATTTCTCGGGCAATGTCTACGGCCAGGGGAATCCCTTTCTTGTTGTGGGTGACGTCCAGAAAGGCTTCATCCAGCGAAATGGGTTCGATGAGGTCGGTATATTCGTGGAAAATCTCGTGAATCTGTGCCGATACGCTTTTGTACACCTCCATCCGGCCCTCCACGAAGATAAGTTGCGGGCACAGTTTCTTGGCCTTTTGAGACGACATGGCCGAACGTACCCCGAATTTGCGGGCCTCATAGCTGGCGGCAGCCACTACACCCCTTTTTTCCGCATGCCCCACTGCAATGGGCTTTCCTTTCAGTTCAGGATGGTCACGCTGCTCGACCGACGCATAGAAAGCGTCCATGTCTATATGAATGATTTTCCGTTCGGTATTCATGGAAGGGCTGATAGCTTTTCTGCAAAAAAACAAAACATTCTTGGGATATCCTAAAAATCATTTGTATTTTTGCTGTTTGTAAAATCGCTTTTAATGACTTTTTGACCACAAAAAACTAAAGATATTATGATGAAAGATGAAATTAAGAAAGCCTGCGAGGTGATGCAGAAGGGAGGAGTGATCCTCTATCCTACGGATACCGTGTGGGGGATAGGATGTGATGCCACGAACGAGGAGGCGGTGAAGCGCGTGTTTGAAATCAAGCAGCGTGCCGACAGCAAAGCCATGCTGGTGTTGGTGGACAGTCCGGTGAAAGTGGATTTTTACGTACAGGATGTGCCTTCGGTGGCATGGGATTTGATTGAAATGACGACCAAGCCCCTGACCATCATTTACGACGGGGCACGCAACCTGGCTCCTAACCTGATTGCTGCCGATGGCAGTGTAGGCATCCGTGTCACTTCGGAAGAGTTCTCCAAACAGCTGTGTTTCCGTTTCCGTAAGGCCATCGTGTCTACTTCGGCCAATATTAGCGGACAGCCGGCTCCGGCTGTATTCAGTGAAATCAGCGAAGAAATCAAGCAGGCTGTGGATTATGTGGTCGATTATCGCCGGGAAGAAACCGGACATCCGAAACCTTCCAGCATCATCAAGCTGGGTAAAGGAGGCGTAGTAAAGATTATTAGAGAATAAATAGTTCCTTTCATGAAAGTGGTAGATGAGAAAAACGGACTGCTGCAGGGATTTCTTCATTGGAGGGAGAAACACATAAAAGACAAGCAGTTCGTCTTGATTTTAAGTTTCCTGGTAGGAATCTTTACGGCCTTGGCCGCTTTTTTGTTGAAATTTCTCGTGGAGTACATCAAGGAGTTCCTGACAGAGAACTTCGATTCCACAGGTGTAAACTGGCTGTATTTGGTTTATCCGGTAGTGGGTATCTTCCTGACCGGACTGTTCATTCGCAAAGTGGTGCGCGATGACATCAGCCACGGTGTGACCAAAATCCTGTATGCCATATCGCGGAAGCAGAGCCGTATCAAGCGGCATAATGTGTGGTCTTCTATTTTTGCCTCTGCCATCACCATCGGTTGTGGTGGGTCTGTAGGAGCCGAAGCCCCGATTGTGCTGACAGGTTCTGCCATCGGGTCGAATCTGGGCAGTATTTTCCGCATGGACCACAAGACGCTGATGTTGCTGGTGGGCTGTGGAGCCGCTGGAGCCGTTTCGGGCATTTTCAAGGCCCCGATTGCGGGTGTGGTGTTTACGCTGGAAGTGCTGATGATTGATTTGACCATGGCTTCGTTGCTGCCTTTGCTGATTACCAGTGTGACGGCGGCTTCTGTGTCGTATCTGCTGACGGGTACGGAAGCCATGTTCCAGTTTCACCTGGATTATCCGTTCTCGCTGGAACGTATTCCCTATGCCATTGCATTGGGTATCTTCTGCGGTTTGGTGGCATGGTATTTCACCCGCTCCATGAACTGGATTGAAAATATTTTCCGCCGTTACAGCAATCCATACGTGAAGTTTGTCATTGGAGGTGCGATGTTGAGTATTCTGATTTTCTTGTTCCCGCCGCTCTACGGTGAAGGATACGACACCATTTCATTGTTGCTCAACGGAACCTCTTCGGCCGACTGGGATACGGTGATGAACAATTCTTTGTTTTATGGCAACTCCCATTTGCTGGTACTGTATCTGATACTGATAATTCTGTTTAAGGTATTTGCTTCCAGTGCGACGAATGGCGGTGGCGGTTGCGGTGGTATCTTCGCTCCGAGTCTGTTTCTGGGCTGCATTGCCGGTTTCGTATTTTCCTACGTCTGCAATGAGTTCCATTTGGGGGGGACCTACATTCCGGAGAAAAACTTCGCCCTGATGGGAATGGCCGGGCTGATGTCGGGTGTCATGCATGCGCCGCTCACCGGTATCTTCCTGATTGCGGAGCTGACTGGAGGATATGACCTGTTCCTGCCGCTGATGATTGTGTCTGTATGCGCCTACCTGACCATTATCGTATTCGAACCGCACAGTATCTACTCTATGCGTCTGGCTAAGAGTGGCGAGCTGATTACCCACCATAAAGACAAGGCTGCGCTGACCATGATGAGCATGGAGAGCGTGATTGAAACTGATTTCCAGGTGGTTCGTCCGGACATGGATCTGGGAGAGATGGTGAAGGCGATTTCCAAATCCGCTCGTAATCTGTTCCCGGTGGTCGATGTGCACAATGAGTTGCTTGGGGTCGTGATTCTGAACGATATCCGTAACATTATTTTCCGTCAGGAACTGTATCACAAGTACCATGTGGAGAATTTTATGGTGGCTCCCAAGGCACGTATCATTACCACAGACTCTATGGAGGACGTGATGGATAAGTTTGACAAGACTGGCTCCTGGAATCTTCCGGTGGTGGATGAAGACAACAAGTACATTGGCTTCGTGTCCAAGTCGCGTATCCTGTCGACGTACCGTCAGGTGATGGTGGATTTTTCAGCAGAATAAACAACAAACAAGAAATATGGAAAAGAAAGACTTACGAATCGTATATATGGGTACCCCTGAATTTGCCGTGGAAAGCTTGAAGCGCCTGGTGGAAGGGGGCTATCAGGTGGTAGGAGTCATTACGATGCCCGACAAGCCCATGGGGCGGCATGGAAGTGTTCTCCAGCCTAGCCCGGTGAAACAGTATGCCGTATCGCAGGGGCTGAAGGTGCTCCAGCCGGAAAAACTGAAAAACGAAGAGTTTCTGGAAGAGCTGAGGGCCCTGAAAGCCGACTTGCAGATTGTCGTGGCTTTCCGCATGCTGCCGGAAGTGGTGTGGAACATGCCTAGTCTGGGTACGTTCAACCTGCACGCCTCTTTGTTGCCGCAATATCGTGGGGCAGCTCCTATCAACTGGGCGGTCATCAACGGAGAGACTGAAACCGGAATTACGACTTTTTTCCTGAAGCATGAAATTGATACTGGAGAAATTATCGATCAGGTGCGGGTACCCATTGCCGATACGGACAATGTGGAAGTGGTGTACGACAAACTGATGAAACTGGGGGGCGACCTCGTGGTGAAGACGGTGGATGCCATTCTGGAGGGAAATGTCAAGACCATTCCGCAAGAGCAGCTGGCTACGGCTGCGGAATTGCGTCCGGCTCCCAAAATTTTCAAGGAGACCTGCCGTATTGACTGGAATGCCGGGGTGAAGAAAGTGTATGATTTTGTGCGTGGACTTTCTCCTTATCCAGCCGCGTGGACGGAGTTGCATCAGGGGGAAGCGGCTCCCATGTCGTTGAAGATTTTTAAAACGGAAAAGGTGTTTACTCCTCATTCCTTGAAACCGGGAACGGTAGTGACAGATAAGAAAACTTATTTCCACATCGCTTCAACCGATGGCTTCCTGCGTGTGTTGTCGTTGCAGCTGGCCGGAAAGAAACGGATGGACGTGGCCGATTTCCTTCGCGGGTATCGCCATGTGGAAGACTCTTATGTGGAATAGAAATAACCGAAAGGCGGTGACTTTTAAAAGGTGACGGTAGTGTATGCAGCACTTCCGTCATATTTTTTATAAAGGATACGGAAGCCCTTGAATTCCGGATTCTTATATTGGGGAATACTTGAAAGATTAAAGGATACAACGCCCCAGTAACTATTAATCTGTACATCTGTTTCCGGATTATGGCGAAGTTCTACGGGGAGTAACCCGTTTTCATCTAGTTGTGCATTATCTGAAACCAGCAGACTGATGCGATGGCTTATATTTTCATTGTAGCCTTTTATTTCATATTGTATGTTTAAGTGCTCCTGACTGACGGTGGTGGAAGTAATTGGAATAGGAGCAGTTCCAAAAGTATCGTTGACTGCAGTTTCTGCAGTTCCAGACTGTATGATGTTGGCGTCTTTCGTCAATACCTTATAAAGACTGATAACTTCCACTTCCTTCATCTCCAAACTATCGCTTTTCTGCTGACTGTCAAGAAACAAAACTTCCAGTAAGACTCTTTGCCCGAGTGCATTTGCATTGTTCTTTATGAAAATATCCGTGTTCATGGGTAATAAAGGACCATAACTGTCCGAATGGACGGTCAATCGTGCTGTATTGACTACTGTACCTAATGTGGAGAAGCTTCCAATTCCTGATGATTGCAAGAGTTCATCATCGTGGCTTGTACAGGAAGTTCCTATTTCGCACAATAAAACTAACAAGAAGAGAAGTAATGTATTTTTATTCCATTTCATGTCTGAATGATTCTTTACCTGATAAATGCAATGAAAGGTGAATACTGCATCTTTTTTAGTTAAAAACATTTTAACGAAGAATTTCGAAATAAAGGTGCAGTATTTTTGTACTCCTATCATTTACTAATCAAAGCACGATAAGCTGAATATGACAGAAGAAGAATTGGCATCGAAATGCAAGCTGGCAGATAATCAGGCTCGCAAAGAGTTGTACGAGCTGTATGGCGGTTCGCTGATGGCTATTTGTCTTCGTTATATAGGAGACCGTGAGGCAGCGGAAGACGTGTTGCATGATGGCTTTATCCGTATCTTTCAGTCTATAGCTCAGTTTACTTATCAAGGAAAGGGCTCATTGAAGGCTTGGCTTTCGCGTGTGATGGTAAATGAGGCGTTGGGTTATTTGAGAAAACGCAACCAGTTATCGCAGCAAGAAGTTTTGATGGAACAGCTACCCGATACGGAGGAAACGGACGAGGGAATAGGAGATATACCTCAGAAAGTACTGATGAAAATGATTGCGGAACTGCCTGACGGATATCGCACGGTATTCAACTTATATGTGTTTGAGGATAAGAGTCACAAGGAAATTGCACAATTACTGGGAATTACGGAGCATACTTCTTCTTCCCAATTTTACCGTGCAAAGACTTTGTTGGCGAAAAAAATAAATGAATATAGAAAGAGCATATTGTAGGCAATGAAGAATGAGGAAAAATGGATAAATAATTTGCGTAGTCAAATGGAAGATTATTCTGAACCTCTTCCCGACGGGCTTTGGGATAAACTGGAGACGGAGTTGGAGGAACAGAATAAGCCGAAAGTGATTCCTTTATGGAGACGCTGGCAGGCAGCAGCTGCTGTGCTGATTTTGTTGGTGTCTTCACTTACATATTGGTTTTGGTCGTCTCCGGAAGCCGACTTCCAGAATCAGCAATTGGCGGTGGAGGTAAAAGATACCCCTTTGCCTGAGAATCGTCCGATTCAGGACCAGGTAACAGCCGAGGTTGCTATGCCGGGAAAGTCAGAACCGGAAATGAAGCTTACTGCAAGTACTGATGTCGTTTTGGAACAGGCCGTACGGAAGGTGTCGGTCGAAGAAGAGAAAACGGATGAGGTGATTGTGGAAGAACCGGAAAAGGAAGAATCGAAAACGATAAAAAATGAAACGCTGACAGAAACAGCGGATACGCAGGTTCAGCAAAAGAAGAGATTACGTGCGAGTCGGGAGGCAGACCGGGAACGCATGAAGCAGAATGCGGAAGAAGCAAAGAGCAAATCAACGCGGTCTTCCGGATTTTCACTGGGAGTTGGAGCTGGAAATACACCTTACGGTTCTTTGAGTACTTTCGATGGAATGGGGAGTTTTGTGGCACGGTCGGCTTATTATGTTTCTTCAGACTTGAATATGGCTCCGGTAAATAACGGAGGACTGGCATACAGTCAAATTTTATTGGAGAATGCAGCACAGAGTCCACAGACAAGTGTCAAGCATCACATGCCGGTAACAATAGGTTTCTCATTGGACTGGAATCTGGATAAGAACTGGACATTGGAAACAGGATTGAATTATACATTACTCTCTTCTGATATCCGTTCGGGTTCCAAGTCATACGTGGAAGAAACGCAGAAATTGCATTATGTGGGAATTCCATTGAAGATACGTCGTTCTATCTGGCAGAACAGGTGGTTCTCGGTATATGCTTCTGTGGGAGGGGCTGTAGAGAAATGTGTGTCTGGAAGGTTGGAATCGGTTACCGTAACCAATGGGGGAAACCGTACGTCGGAACGTACATCGCTGGAGGTGGATCCTTTGCAGTGGTCTGTGGCAGCTGCTGCAGGAGCACAGGTCAATTTTACTTCCCGATTGGGGTTGTATTTGGAACCTGGAGTAGCTTATTACTTTGATGACCATAGTGGCGTAGAAACCATTCGGAAGGAACATCCTTTCAATTTCAATCTGCAGTTAGGGCTTCGTTTCCATGTGATAAAATAAATTTTTCTGCCGATAGGTGCCCATAAGAAAATATGCTTATCTTTGTTGTGATAAGTATTTATGAACATTATTATGGCGAAAGAGATTAAGATAGCTCCATCTTTGCTTTCTGCGAATTTTGCAGATTTGAGAAGTGACCTGGAAAAAATCAATCGAAGCGAAGCTGATTGGCTGCACTTGGATATTATGGATGGTGTATTTGTTCCCAATATATCATTTGGCTTCCCGGTATTGAAATATGTGGCAGAGTTGAGTGAGAAACCACTGGATGTACATCTGATGATTGTGCAGCCGGAAAAGTTCATTCCAGAAGTGAAAGCATTGGGAGCAATGATGATGAATGTGCATTATGAGGCATGTACGCATTTACACCGGGTTGTCCAGCAGATTAAGGAGAGTGGAATGAAAGCGGGGGTGACCTTAAATCCTTCTACTCCGGTGGCCATGCTGGAAGATATTATCACGGAGGTGGATATGGTGTTGTTGATGAGCGTGAATCCAGGGTTTGGAGGACAGAAGTTCATTCCCAATACGTTGAAAAAGGTGAGACAATTGCGTGAACTGATAGCTCGTACGGGTTCTTCAGCATGTATTGAAGTGGACGGAGGAGTGAACATGCAGACGGCACCGTTGTTGGCAGAGGCAGGAGTGGATGTGCTGGTGGCGGGTAATGCTGTGTTTAAAGCTTCGGATATGTTGCAGATGATTCATCAACTGAAATATGTGAAATAGGTGCAAGAAACCACATCCCTTTGGAGGACTTATCCATTGTTCCGGTTGACTGTTTGTATGGCAGCCGGAATTTTTTTATTCGATATATATTTGTCGAAAGGGGAGGAATGGCCTGTGGCGGGGGTGTTTTTTGTGTTTCTCTTTTTATGCGCATGTCTCGCTTTTTATCTCCGCGCTTGGAAACAACGTTGGGTTTTCGGCTTTTTAGCAGGCAGTGCTTTTTTTCTATGGGGTGGCCTGCGGGTGTGGCAGGAACGTACATTTGTGACTTACCAATGGGGAGAAAATCCGAAAGTATATCGGGGTATTGTACAGACAGTTCCGGAAAAACGTGGGAAAACTTTTCGTGCAGAAGTCTATGTGACAGATGAATATGTCGGAAACGGAAAACTGAAACAAGTGGGTCGGACCATTTTGCTTTCTTGGATGCCTGATTCTTTGCAAAAGTCGTTATCTTGTGGAGATAATCTTTGTTTTTATGCTCGGGTGACTCGTCCTTTTTCAGAAAAGAAACTGACCGGATTTGACTATGCGGATTATTTATTGCGGAAGGGTATCAGTGGAACGGCATTGGCCTATGCTGGACATTGGCATCGTTTGAACAAGAAATCGTCGCTGGATTTGCTTCAGCAGGCCAGGTTGTGCCAGCAGAAGGTGGTGGAGATTTACCGGAACTGGCCCTTGGACGAAGAGGTACGGTCGGTGGTTTCTGCATTGACCATAGGTGATAAAAGTGAATTGACTGCTGAACTGAAAGAGGTCTACAGTGCGGCAGGAGCCAGCCATGTACTGGCTTTATCAGGATTGCATATAGGGATTCTTTCCGGTCTACTTTGTGTTTTTCTTTATCCGCTTACTTATCTACGGCATGGGCGCAGATTATTGTCTGTATGTGTCATTCTTTTGTTATGGGGATTTGCTTATGTGTCCGGACTGAGTGCATCGGTCGTTCGTGCCGTGGTGATGTGTAGTTTGTATGTACTGGGTTCCTTTTTTTCAGAAGAACGTTTTGCAGGAATTCATTCATTGGTGCTGTCGGCTTTCCTGATGTTGGCCTATAATCCTTTTTACCTTTTTGATGTCAGCTTTCAGTTGTCGTTTGCCGCAGTAAGTTCTATTCTGGCATTTTATCCGTTGTGTGTCCGGCTTCTTACTGTGAAGAATCGTCTGCTTCGTTATCTTTGGACGTTGTTGTGTGTATCTTTTTCGGCCCAACTGGGAACTTTTCCTTTTGTATTGGTTTATTTCGGTTCGTTTCCGACGTATTTTTTGTTGGCTAATTTGGTCGTTTCTCCATTGGCCGTGTGTATCTTTTCACTTGCATTGGCAGCCTTGTTTTTTTCTTCTGTTCCTCTTTTGGGAAGTGGCCTGGTGCAATTGCTGAACACAGTTACTTCTGGATTGAATCAATGTATGTGGATCGTACAACAAATGTATGGTTCACAGATTACATCCATTTATTTGTCTGCATTCCAGGCTTTCTTGCTGATAGGGGTGTTGGTTTGTGTTTATCGATGCTGGCGTGTTGGAGCCGGAAGAAAGGCATACGATTGGTACCGGTTGTTGCTGGTTTGTCAGTTCTTTGTATTAGCTTGTTGGGTAAGGCAGCTGCAACCTACACCGACCTGTTTGTCCTTTTTCCGTTCGGAGGTCTATACCAGTCAGGGGCAGGATGTGTCGACCCATACTTCTGATTCCGGCTTGATGCAAATTGGGAACATTCGTGTAGGACTTTTGGATGATGACAGGTGGAGTACCTGTAGGGCCTCTTGGCGTTTGCCTTTGGACTATGCGTATATTTGTCGTGGTTTTAAGGGAAACCTTACTCGATTGAATGAACTTTTCGAAATTCATCAGGTTATTTTGGATGCGTCCCTGAGTAGCGGTTATCGGGAAAGACTGATAAAAGAATGTCAATTACTTAAAATATCTTATACCGACCTTTCTGTTTGTGGTTCTTACTCTGTTGTTCTGTAGTATGTAAAAATAAATTTGTACTTTTGCTCCTTTCAAAAAGTGTAAGTTTAAGAAAAAGAATATGTTGTCAAAAGTGATTCTTCAGGCCCACATCGATAAGGTTGAGACTTATTTCGACCGGGCTGATAAAATAGTGATTGTGACTCACGTTTCTCCCGACGGAGATGCGTTGGGTTCATCGCTTGGATTATACCATTTTCTGTCGGTACAGGGTAAGACGGTAAACGTCATTGTACCGAATGCCTTCCCTGATTTTCTGCGTTGGATGCCAGGTGCAAAAGATATTATCCGTTATGATAAGTATGCGGAGTTTGCTGATAAACTGATTACGGAAGCGGAGGTGATTTGTTGCTTGGATTTTAATGCTTTGTCGCGCATTGACCAGATGGCTGATGTGGTAAGAAATGCTCCTGGACGTAAAGTGATGATAGATCATCATCTGAATCCGGAACCTTTCTGCCGGGTGACAATCTCACATCCGGAAATATCGTCTACTTCTGAACTTATTTTTCGCTTGATTTGTCGGCTAGGTTGCTTTGATGATATTACGTTGGAAGGAGCGGAATGTATTTATACCGGTATGATGACCGATACCGGTGGATTCACCTATAATTCCAATAATCGGGAGATTTATTTCATTATCAGTGAATTACTTTCGAAAGGAATTGATAAAGACGAAATTTACCGCAAGGTATTCAATACCTATTCGGAAGGACGTCTGCGGTTGATGGGGTATGTGCTCTATGAGAAAATGCAGGTATATCCGCAGTTTCGTTCGGCATTGATTTGTTTGTCTAAAAATGAGCAAAGTAAATTTCAGTATGTGAAAGGGGATACGGAAGGTTTTGTCAATATGCCTCTTCAGATGAAAGGGATTTGTTTTTCTGTATTCTTGCGTGAGGATACGGATAAAAACATGATTAAAGTATCCCTCCGTTCTGTAGGAACATTTCCTTGCAACAAAGTGGCTGCCGAATTCTTTAACGGTGGCGGACATTTGAATGCTTCAGGAGGGGAATTCTATGGCACAATGGATGAAGCCATAGATTTGTTTAAACAGGCATTGGTGAAATACGAAAACCTGTTATTGAAAAATTGATTTAAAATTTTATTCTTGAACAATATTAGACATAATTGGACAAAATAAGTGGGATGTTTTGGAGACATTTTACTACATTTGCCTATGTAAATGATGCATGTAACATGAAAAAGAACTATTTGTTGTGGGCTGTGACGGGCCTGATAATGTGGACGCTGCAAAGCTGTAACAATGGGAAAACTTACGCCGAAATGAAGGAAGATGAAGCTGATGCCATTAATAAGTTTATTGTAGAGAACGACATCAAGGTCATTTCTGAGGCGGAGTTTGCGGCGCAGGATTCTACGACGAAAGAAAATGAATATGTGCTGTTGGATGAAAGTGGAGTATATATGCATGTAGTCAATCGTGGTACTGGGAAGGAAGTGTTGGGAAACGGCACGTATGATATGGTAGCCCGTTTTGTAGAAATAGCTCTTCAGACGAGAAGTGACTTGGGGATGACCGCCGGAGATACTTTGTTGGCAAACATGCATGTAGCCAATCCTTCTTATACGATTAATGGGGAGGATTTTAAGTTGACTATCAGTGGTGATTCTTATTCTGCTTCATTCACTCGGAGTGATAGTTACAGTATGTACGGCATGTATGGTACAGTGGCTGTGCCATCAGGTTGGCTGATTCCGTTGCGCTATTTGAAACCGGGGCGTACGAATGATTCGGAGAAAATAGCGCGTGTGAAACTGATTGTACCACATAGTGAGGGAACTTCTTCTGCCACACAGTCCGTATATCCGTGTTTTTATGAACTAACCTATAACATGACAAGATAACCTAAATAAAAACCTTTATTTTATGACACTTATTAAATCTATTTCCGGTATTCGTGGTACTATAGGCGGCCATGCCGGTGAAGGACTGAATCCTTTGGACATCGTGAAATTCACTTCTGCTTATGCTACGTTGATTCGGAAAACGACTACCATCAAAACCAATAAGATTGTAGTAGGCCGTGATGCACGTATCTCTGGTGAGATGGTGAAGAATGTAGTTTGCGGTACCTTGATGGGAATGGGATTCGATGTGGTGAACATCGGTCTGGCTTCTACTCCGACAACCGAACTTGCAGTGACAATGGAAGGGGCTTGCGGTGGAATTATTCTGACTGCCAGTCACAATCCGAGACAATGGAATGCGTTGAAACTGTTGAATGAACATGGTGAATTCCTGAATGCAGCCGAAGGAAACGAAGTATTGCGCATTGCAGCTGCAGAAGAATTTGAATTTGCAGATGTAGACCACATCGGTAAATATCGGGAAGACAATACATACAACCAGAAACACATTGACAGTGTGCTGGCATTGAAGCTGGTGGACGTAGAAGCTATCCGTAAGGCTAATTTCCGTGTGGCTATCGATTGTGTGAACTCAGTTGGAGGTATCGTACTTCCTCAGTTGTTGGAACAGTTGGGCGTGCAGCATGTGGAAAAACTGTATTGCGAACCTACGGGTGATTTCCAGCACAATCCGGAACCGTTGGAAAAGAATCTGGGCGACATCATGGGATTGATGAAGAAAGGTACTTGTGACGTGGCTTTCGTAGTAGACCCGGATGTGGATCGCTTGGCTATTATCTGTGAGAATGGAGCGATGTATGGAGAAGAGTATACGTTGGTCACTGTAGCGGATTATGTGTTGAAACACACTCCGGGCAATACGGTATCTAACTTGAGTTCTACCCGTGCGTTGCGTGATGTGACTCGCAAATATGGCATGGAATACAATGCTTCTGCGGTAGGTGAAGTGAATGTGGTTGCCAAGATGAAAGCAACACATGCCGTGATTGGTGGAGAAGGAAACGGTGGAGTAATCTATCCGGAATCTCATTACGGACGGGATGCTTTGGTAGGTATCGCTTTGTTCCTGAGCCATCTGGCACACGAAGGAAAGAAGGTAAGTGAGTTGCGTGCTACTTATCCGAACTATTTCATTGCCAAGAACCGTATTGACTTGACTCCGGAAACAGATGTAGACGCCATTCTGGCGAAGGTGAAGGAATTGTACAAGAATGAAGAAATCAATGATATCGACGGAGTGAAGATTGATTTCCCGGACAAGTGGGTACACCTCCGCAAGAGTAATACAGAACCGATTATCCGTGTGTATTCAGAAGCTTCTACCATGGAAGCGGCAGAGGAATTGGGTAAGCAGATTATGGATATCGTGTATAGCTTGGCCAAATAAGTAGCTTTATACGTCTATATAAGTAATAAGAGTAATAAGAGGAATCCCGGAATGAGGTGGAAATGGTACTTCTGCCTTATTCTGGGATTTTTTTGTGACTTTGAATGAATAAGAAGTTGTTTGGTGTGATTTTATTCTTTTTCCAGCGTGATTTGAGGGATGGGTTGGGAGTGTGATTTTTCATTGTTTTCCGTCGGACGGGAATCTGACTCGTTTTCCTGAGGAAAGTCCGGAAGGAACAACGCGTAAAAGAAAGGAAGAATTACTTTTTGAGTTTCCATGACATTTGTTTTTAGGGGTTTGTTATGAAAACGCAGAAATGTAGTAAATCCCCTACGTAGAAATTGTTAAAAAATCTAATCTACCACCCAAAGCAGGTCGCTCATAATCCCGTCGGAGATAAATATCCCCTTTTCGGTCAGCTTCAGAATATGATGATCCCAGGTCAGCAGACCTTGTTTCAGATAAGACGAGGCCATACGCATGCAGTAGTTGTATAAAGTTTCTCCAAATGTGTTTTTCAATAGGTCAGTAGGAATTCCGTAAACTGTACGCAGGCGCGTGATGACAAAGTCGTTGTAGCGGGTATAGAGATCGAGTTCTTCTTTCTCCTGACAGGGTGTTCCCTGTTGGATACCTTGTATATATTGGGAAAGGGAGGCCACATTCCATTGGCGGGAGATTCCATCGTATGAATGGGCGGAAGGACCACATCCTAAGTATTTTTTGCCCGTCCAGTAACTTGAATTGTGGCGTGAATAATATCCGGGTTGGCAGAAGTTGGATATTTCATAATGTTCGTATCCATGGGCTTTTAAGGTATGGATCAGTTCCTTGAATAAGGATACGCTCAAGTCCTCATCAGTTTCTTCCACTTTGTGCGCCTCTTTCAGTTTCCACAAAGGGGTGCCTTCCTCATAAATCAGGTGATAGGCGGAAATATGTTCCGGGTACATATCAATGGCTGTTTGCAGGTCTTTCTGCCAGTCCTCCAGTGTTTCACCGGGTAGTCCGTACATCAAGTCGATGCTGATGTTCTGAAATCCAGCTTCCCGGCAACGCTGGTATGCTTGTCGGGCTTGGGCGGCTGTATGCCGGCGATGCAACAGGCGGAGGGTGTCTTCCTTGAAAGTCTGTATGCCCATGCTCAGTCGGTTGAAAGGAAGGCTGCGGAGCATGTTCACGTATGCTGGTGTCAAATCGTCCGGATTAGCTTCGAGTGTGATTTCGGCTTCAGGGTTTACAGGATATACCTTATATATATAGTCGAACAATTGGGCAAAATCTTTTTCTTCCAGCTGAGAAGGGGTACCTCCTCCCAAATAGATGGTATCTATGGTTTCTCCACTTAGGTAGTCTTTTCGGAGTTTCAGCTCTTTGACAAGGGTTTGGATATAAGCCTCTTTCTTTTCATTTTCAGTAGTGGAAAAGAAGTCACAGTAGATGCAACGTCGTTTGCAGAAGGGGATATGAAGGTAGATTCCAGCCATAAACAATTAACTGTAAGAATTGGTTTTGCGGGTGTAAATATACGGATAATTTAGGGAGGACGGAAAGAATTTTGGATTACTATGTCTGAAAACATAGTTTAGTAACACGAAACTTTTTATTGTTTTTCTGAATTATAATCTCTAATTTGCGCTTCGTTAAAAAATAAGAGATATGAAAAGCATATCCTTTCGTTACTAAACTAAATCTTGAAATACCATGAAAGTATATCAGACAAACGAAATCAAGAACATTGCCCTTCTCGGTAATGACGGCTCAGGTAAAACCACTCTCACAGAAGCCTTGCTCTATGAGAGTGGTATTATAAAACGTCGCGGAAGAATTACTGCCAAAAATACGGTGAGTGATTATTTCCCGGTGGAGCAGGAATATGGATATTCAGTATTTTCTACTGTATATCATGTGGAATGGAACGGGAAGAAACTCAATATTATAGACTGCCCGGGAAGTGATGACTTCGTAGGGGCTGCTATTACCGCGTTGAATGTGACTGATACTGCCATCTTGTTGCTGAACGGGCAATATGGTCCGGAAGTGGGTACGCAGAATCACTTCCGTTATACTGAAAAACTGGGTAAACCGGTGATTTTCCTGGTGAACCAGCTGGATAGTGAAAAATGTGATTTCGACCATGTGCTTGAACAGTTGAAAGAGAATTATGGCTCTAAGGTTGTTCCGGTTCAGTATCCGTTGGCTACAGGACCCGACTTCAATTCGTTGATTGATGTACTTTTAATGAAGAAATATTCTTGGGGACCCGACGGTGGAGCCCCTACTATCGAAGATATTCCGGCGGAAGAGATGGAAAAGGCACAGGAATGGCATAAGACTTTGGTAGAAGCCGCTGCGGAACATGATGAGAGCCTAATGGAGAAATTCTTTGAGGCTGAATCGCTGACAGAAGACGAAATGCGTGAAGGTATCCGTAAGGGCTTGGCAGCCAGAGGGATGTTTCCTGTATTCTGCGTGTGTGCGGGAAAAGACATGGGCGTTCGCCGTTTGATGGAATTTTTGGGAAATGTGGTTCCGTTTGTAGATGAAATGCCGGTGGTGCATAACACACGCGGTGTACCTGTTCCTCCTGATCCGAATGGTCCGACTTCACTTTATTTCCTTAAGACGGCCGTAGAACCTCATATCGGTGATGTACAGTATTTTAAGGTGATGAGTGGAGTGGTTCACGAAGGAGACGACTTGAGTAATGCGGATAGAGGTTCCAAAGAACGTATGGCCCAATTGTATGTGTGTGCAGGAGCAAACCGTGAAAAGGTGGATGAACTTCGTGCGGGAGATATCGGTTGTACGGTGAAACTGAAAGACGTAAAGACTGGAAATACGTTGAACGGAAAGGATTGTGAAAACCGTTTCAACTTTATCAAGTATCCGAATCCGAAATATACAAGAGCTATCAAACCGGTTAATGAGGCGGATACGGAAAAGATGATGGCGGTATTGAATCGTATGCGTGAGGAAGATCCGACATGGGTTGTAGAGCAATCCAAAGAACTGCGTCAGATTCTGGTACACGGACAAGGTGAGTTCCATTTGCGCACGTTGAAATGGCGTCTGGAAAACAATGAGAAATTGCCTATCCAGTTTTATGAACCGAAGATTCCTTATCGTGAAACCATCACGAAGGCTGCGCGTGCCGACTATCGTCATAAAAAGCAGTCGGGTGGTGCCGGTCAGTTTGGTGAGGTACACTTGATTGTAGAGCCATATTATGAAGGTATGCCAGCTCCGGAAACCTACAAGTTCAACGGACAGGAATATAAGATGAATGTGAAAGGTACGGAAGTAATCGACCTGGAATGGGGTGGAAAACTGGTATTTGTGAACAGTGTGGTAGGTGGAGCCATCGATGCACGTTTCATGCCGGCCATCCTGAAAGGTATCATGAGCCGTATGGAGCAAGGTCCGTTGACCGGTTCTTATGCACGTGATGTGCGTGTTATCGTATATGATGGAAAGATGCATCCAGTAGACTCCAATGAAATCTCCTTTATGTTGGCTGGACGTCATGCATTCAGTGAAGCCTTCAAGAATGCCGGGCCGAAGATTCTGGAACCGATTTATGATGTGGAAGTATTTGTGCCAAGTGATAAATTGGGCGATGTAATGAGTGACATGCAAGGGCGTCGTGGAATGATTATGGGTATGACCAGTGAAAAAGGATATGAAAAGTTGTGCGCAAAAGTGCCTTTGAAAGAAATGTCCAATTATTCTACTTCATTGAGTTCGTTGACAGGAGGTCGTGCTTCATTTATTATGAAGTTTGCCAGCTATGAACTGGTTCCGACTGATGTCCAGAACAAGCTGATGAAGGAGTTTGAAGAGCAGGAAAAGGACGAAGCATAACATTAGTTGTGATTTTTATAGGTAAAAAGGCCGTGTTTCTTAAAAAGACACGGCTTTTTTGTTTAACTTAGCTTAAACAAAACGGACTGTTTATTTGTTGTTAATCCAATTTTTTATTATTTTTGCGATATGTGCAAGCTGAAAAGACAGATTGGTGAAGAATTTCGCAGGTAAAATCTGATTTTCGGTTAATATACGACAAACTCCCAATTAAAACTTGTTAAGCTACTAGGGTTGTATTTGTCAGGTTGTTAAATTTGCCCGTATGAAAAAGTCTACTATTTGGATATTAGGAGTTGTAATGGGATTATCTTTTCTAAGCTTGCTCTATTTGCAGGTGAGCTATATTGAAGAGATGGTCAAGATGCGTCGCAGCCAGTTTGAAGAGAACGTGAATCGTAGTCTGGGTAAGGTTGTGCATAATTTGGAACTGGTGGAAACGAAAAGATATCTGGAAAAGGATGTAGCGGCCCAAGAACGTGCGGCACTTTTATCGAGAAAGTACCAGGCGGCGAGTGACAATAGTGGAGAGAATGTGGTAGAGCATCATCAGTATACGATTACTGCTCCCGATGGATCCACTTATTCTACTTTTGAACTGAAAACGATCATGAACAGACCGGCTAATGTGCCGAAAGTGGTTATCTCCACGGGAAAGACTATACCTCAGACTTCGCGGGCTTTACAGGAGATTCTTAAAGAACGTTATGTTTATCAGCGTGCTTTATTGGATGAAGTTGTATATAATATTCTTTATACGGCGAGTGATAAACCGTTGAAAGAAAGGGTTAATTTTAAGCAGTTGGATCATTTCTTGAAAACGGAGTTGTTTAACAATGGAATCGATATACCTTATCATTTTTCTGTGACTGACCGAGATGGGAAAACAGTGTATCGGTGTCCGGACTATGTACATGATGATGAAAAGATTTATTCTCGGTTGATTTTTGAAAAAGACCCTCCAGCCAAAATGGGATTTGTAAATATTTCCTTCCCTACGCTGGATGATTATATCTTCAGTTCTGTAAAGTTTATGATTCCGTCGATTATTTTTACAGTTGTACTATTGATTACATTCATCTTTACAATTTATATTATTTTCCGTCAGAAACGATTGACTGAAATTAAGAATGATTTTATCAATAATATGACGCATGAGTTTAAGACTCCGATTTCGACCATTTCGTTGGCGGCTCAAATGCTGAATGATCCTGCAGTAGCCAAATCACCTGTCATGTTCAAGCATATATCTGGCGTCATCAACGATGAAACGAAGCGCCTGAGATTCCAGGTGGAAAAGGTGTTGCAGATGTCTATGTTTGAGAGACAAAGTGTGACGTTAAAGAAAAAGGAAATAGATGCCCATGAACTTATCAATGGAGTGGTCAATACTTTCCGTTTGAAAGTTGAAAAAGATAATGGAACGCTTGAGGCGGAACTGATGGCGGAAGATCCTGTGATTTTTGTAGATGAAATGCATTTTACAAATGTGATTTTCAATTTATTGGATAATGCTGTGAAATACAAGAACCCAGAGAGAGATATTGCCCTGAAAATTCGTACATGGAATGAGGGCTGCAAGTTGTGTATCTCTGTGGAGGATAATGGAATTGGCATCAAAAAGGAAAATCTGAAGAAGATATTTGATAAGTTCTACCGTGTTCATACGGGAAATTTGCATGATGTGAAAGGCTTTGGTCTTGGACTGGCTTACGTGAAAAAGATAATTACAGATCATAAAGGTTCTATTCGGGCCGAAAGTGAATTGAATGTAGGAACAAAGTTTATTATTACGATACCACTATTTAAAGAAGAATAAGATATGGACGACAAATTGCGTATTTTGCTGTGCGAAGATGATGAGAATCTTGGCATGCTTTTGAGAGAATATTTACAGGCGAAAGGTTATAATGCAGATCTTTTTCCGGATGGAGAAGCTGGATTTAAGGCTTTCTTGAAAAGTAAATACGATTTAGTTGTAACGGATGTAATGATGCCGAGAAAAGATGGATTTACCTTGGCTCAGGAAATTCGTCAGGCAAATGCAGAAGTTCCTATTATTTTCTTGACGGCAAAGACCTTGAAAGAAGATATTTTGGAAGGATTCAAGATTGGTGCAGACGATTATATTACGAAGCCTTTTAGTATGGAAGAACTGACTTTCCGTATTGAAGCGATTTTGCGCCGTGTTCGTGGAAAACGTAATCGTGAAAGTACCGTTTATAAAATTGGACGTTTTACATTCGATACGCAGAAGCAAATTTTGTCTATCGGTGATAAGCAGACCAAGTTGACTACGAAAGAATCAGAATTGTTGGGTTTGCTTTGTGCACATGCCAATGAAATTCTTCAGCGTGACTTTGCATTGAAAACCATTTGGATTGATGACAATTATTTCAATGCAAGAAGTATGGATGTATATATCACTAAGCTGCGTAAACATTTGAAAGAAGATGATTCGATTGAAATCATCAATATCCATGGAAAGGGATATAAATTGATTACTCCAGAAGGTGAATGAGATGTAGTTCTTGAAATGATGAGCAATAAAAAAGCCTGAATTGAAAAATTCAGGCTTTTTTATTGCTGTTTGTTGGCTGAGAAAATTCAGTCTGTAATTTTTTTGTTCAGGATGATGTAAGCAATTAGTCCTATCACAACAAGTACCAAGGAACCTCCTAATACAGCGTTGTTGTTCACATTACCTACTGCATAGCCTGCAATGAGAATTACAGCACCGATAATGACTAATATCACTCCTAAATTCTGTAATAAGCTTTTCATGTGTGTCTTCTTTTTATGGTTTATTTATTCATGGTTACAAATTAAAGCATAATTCTTCTATTCAGAAAATTATTTCGTGAAAAAAAACAGAAATTCAAGCATGTATATCATGGCTTTTATAAAAGCTTGACAAATGTAATGTTTTTTACACGGATGTGAGCTCTCTATATTTTTGTTGGAAGTTATTCTGGCTAGTCTTTTGTGTTGGTAAAGATTTTCCGTAATACTTCCTGACTGACTCTTAATTCCTCCAAGGTTAGGCCATGGAGCGCTTCTTTCAGTGTCTTGTTTGCAATGAATCTTGCTTTTTCTTCCAGTTTTTTTCCGTTTTCTGTTAAGTGGATTTTGTTGGTTCGGCGGTCTTTCTTATCCGGTACTCGTATTACCAGATGTTGTTTTTCCATATTGTCAATCAGGCGAGTCATGCTGGGCTTGTCCTTAAAGGTGGCATTGCATAATTCCTGCTGGGTTACTCCATCTTTTTCCCAAAGGTAAAGTAATACAGTCCATTGCTCTGGGGTAATTTCCATACCATTGAGCCTGAAGTTGCGGATTAATTTTCGATTGATGGCAGCCGACACTTTTCCATTTAGTATGGCAAATATCAGTTGGATGTCAAAATTAAACTGTTCTATCATGTAATTATTGTTTAAACAACCTTGCAAATATAGTATATTTCAGCTATATAAAGTAGGTAAAAGAGAGATGAAATGATAAATTGTTCTCTTTTTAAGATTCTTTATTGTATAAATAGGTGAGAATCTTTGGTTTCTTAGTTGAAAAATCGTACCTTTGCCGCGCAAATAAAAAATCATTATTAATAATTTAATTAACGAATAGTATGAATCAATACGAAACCGTTTTCATTTTAACTCCCGTTTTGTCTGATGTTCAGATGAAGGAAGCGGTAGAAAAGTTCAAAGCTATCCTGACTCAGGAAGGTGCGGAGATCATCAATGAAGAAAACTGGGGCTTGAAAAAATTGGCTTACCCAATTCAGAAGAAGTCTACAGGTTTCTATCAACTGATTGAATTCAAAGCAGAACCGTCTGTAATTGAGAAGCTGGAAGTAAACTACCGTCGTGACGAACGAGTAATCCGTTTCTTGACTTTCAAGATGGATAAGTATGCTGCAGAATACGCTGCTAAGAGAAGAAATGTAAAATCAACTAAAAAGGAGGAAAACTAATCATGGCACAGCAACAATCAGAAATCAGATATTTAACTCCGCCTTCAGTAGACGTGAAGAAGAAAAAATACTGTCGTTTCAAAAAGAGCGGTATTAAGTACATCGACTACAAAGATCCTGAATTCTTGAAGAAATTCTTGAATGAACAAGGAAAGATCCTTCCGCGCCGTATTACAGGTACTTCATTGAAGTTCCAGCGTCGTATTGCGCAGGCTGTTAAGAGAGCTCGTCACTTGGCTTTGCTGCCTTTCGTAACTGATATGATGAAATAATAAAGGAGGAATAAGAATATGGAACTGATTTTGAAAGAAGACGTAGTTAACTTGGGCTACAAGAATGATATTGTAACCGTGAAGTCTGGTTATGGTCGTAACTATCTTATTCCGACGGGTAAAGCAGTGATTGCTTCTCCGGCTGCAAAGAAAATGTTGGCTGAAGAGTTGAAGCAGCGTGCTCATAAATTGGAGAAGATTAAGAAAGATGCTGAAGCTGTAGCAGAAACACTGAAGGGCGTTTCATTGACTATTGCTACTAAGGTTAGTGCAACTGGTTCAATCTACGGTTCAGTAGGCAGCATTCAGATTGCTGATGAATTGGCTAAGTTGGGTCACAACATTGATCGTAAGATTATTGTGGTAAAGGACAATGTAAAAGAAGTTGGACACTACAAGGCTATCGTTAAACTTCACAAGGAAGTTTCTGTAGAAATTCCTTTCGAAGTAGTTGCAGAAGAAGCTTAATTTGTATCTGTAAATACTTGATAAATCCCCCGAATGGATGTATGTCTGTTCGGGGTTTTTTATTTTTTCGAACGTTATGTAAGAGTGACTGGAAGTTTATTTTTTGGATAAATTAGATGGAATGATTTCAGTCGGATAGAGGCAGGGTTTGTTAAAACGTAATCCTTTTAAGGAGAATCTTTCAAAAGAGCGATGAAGTGATGTGCAATATTGGGATTTAAAGATAAAAATAAAGGGGTGGGATGAGTTGTCTGAAGTTGCGAAAAGGCATAAAAAAAGTCTGTAGGCTGAGCTTACAGACTTTCAATTCTCTCTGATGTTCGAGATTATTCAGCTACTACTGCTGAGTCACCAGCTACTGCTGCTGAATCGCAAACTACTGCTGCTGAATCAACAACCGGAGCTGCTTCTTCAACTACTGCTACTGAATCTGAATCAGCTGCTGCTTCACTGTTAGCTGCTTTGTTTCCGCAAGAAGCGAAAGAAACTGCAGCAAATGCTACGAACAAAAATACTAATTTTTTCATTTTCTTTGCTTTTTAATCTGTAATACTTATGTTGTTTTCTTAAAACGTTGCAAAGATATAGACTTTTCTGATACGTTGTTCACTTTTAGGCGATTTTTTTTCAAAAAAATATGTTTTAAAACTTATCTCTCTGAATGATAATGTGTTGCAAAACATAGCTTTTTATTTCTTGATTTGATAATTTTTCCAAGAAAGCCCGAAAAGTCTCCAAAAACGTCTAATTAGGAAGTCAATCCATACAAACTCGTTTTAAGAGTCGTGAATTATATGTACCTTTGCAGACTTCTAAATGATAAAGAGATATGATTGATACAACTATTTTTCAGGATAAAGTAGCTGTTTACTATACGCTAGGCTGTAAGTTGAATTTTGCAGAAACTTCTTCTATTGGGAAAACCTTAAAAGAAGCAGGAGTTCGTACGGCCCGGAAAGGTGAAAAAGCAGACATTTGTGTGATTAATACCTGTTCAGTGACGGAGATGGCCGACAAGAAATGTCGTCAAGCCATTCATCGTCTTTCTCGGCAGCATCCTGGTGCGTTTATTGTGGTAACCGGATGTTATGCGCAGTTGAAACCGGGACAAGTAGCTGAGATAGAAGGGGTGGACTTGGTGCTGGGTGCTGAACAGAAAGGAGAACTCATGAACTACCTAGGTAATCTGGAAAAGCATGCTCACGGTGAGGCGGTAGTGACAGCCACGAAAGACATCCGTACTTTTTCACCTTCTTGCTCACGAGGAGACCGTACCCGCTATTTCCTGAAAGTGCAGGATGGCTGTGACTATTTCTGTTCTTACTGTACGATTCCTTTTGCTCGTGGAAGGAGTCGGAACGGTAAGATTGAGGATTTGGTGGCACAAGCCCGGCTGGCGGCTGCAGAAGGCGGAAAAGAAATCGTGTTGACCGGGGTGAATATTGGAGATTTTGGAAAGACGACGGGAGAAACCTTTTTCGATTTGGTCAAGGCGCTAGACGAGGTGGAAGGCATTGAACGTTACCGTATCTCTTCCATTGAGCCTAATTTGCTGACGGATGAGATTATTGAGTATGTAGCCCGTTCTCGTCGCTTCATGCCTCATTTCCATATTCCTTTGCAGTCTGGTTGCGATGAAGTGTTGAAGTTGATGCGCCGTCGTTATGATACCGCCTTGTTTGCAGAGAAGGTAGCTAAAATCAAGTCCTTGATGCCTGATGCTTTTATTGGTGTAGATGTGATTGTGGGAACACGGGGAGAGACTCCTGAGTATTTTGAACGTGCGTATGAGTTTATCAAAAGCTTGGATGTGACCCAACTGCACGTATTCAGCTATTCCGAGCGTCCCGGTACACAGGCTTTAAAAATAGACTATGTAGTTCCTGCGCCTGAGAAGCATGTCAGAAGTCAACGGTTGCTTGAGTTGTCGGATGAGAAAACCAAGGCTTTTTATGCCCGTCACATAGGACAGGAGGCTGAAGTACTGATGGAAAAATCCAAAGCTGGCGCCCCAATGCACGGTTTTACTAAGAACTATATCCGGGTGGAATTAGCCCACGATGAGAAGTTGGACAATCATCTGGTGAAAGTACGTTTAGGGGATTTCAATGAAGACGAAACCTCGCTTAAAGGAACAATTTTATGATAAAGACAGCAGTGGTCATCTTGAACTGGAACGGCGAGGCGATGCTTCGTCAGTTCCTTCCGTCGGTAGTCACCGGTTCCTGTGAGGAAGCAACAGTGGTGTATGTCGCAGACAATGCGTCTACCGATGATTCGTGTGCGGTGGTGGAAAAAGAATTTCCTTCTGTACAGTTGATACGTCTGGACCGGAACTATGGTTTTGCCGAGGGATATAACCGAGCTTTACAACAAGTTGAGGCCGAATATGTGGTATTGTTGAATAGTGACGTGGAGGTGACCGAAGGGTGGCTTCGGGATATGGTGGCTTATATGGATACCCATCCCGATGCAGCTGCCTGCCAGCCTAAGATTTTGTCCTATCGTCATCGAAATATGTTTGAATATGCAGGAGCCAGTGGAGGCTTTATGGACCGTTATGGTTACCCGTTTTGTCGTGGACGTGTGATGGATGTGGTGGAAGAGGATAAAGGACAATACGAGGAGATTATCCCGGTGTTTTGGGCCACAGGTGCTGCATTGCTGATTCGCCTTGAGGTCTATCGGAAAGTGGGGGGACTGGATGCTCGCTTCTTTGCCCACATGGAGGAAATTGATTTGTGCTGGCGTTTGCGCAGCCGGGGATTTCAGTTGGTCTGTGTTCCTTCGAGTACGGTATATCATGTGGGAGGAGCTACGTTGAAGAAAGAAAATCCACGGAAAACCTTTCTGAATTTCCGTAACAATCTGTTGATGCTCTATAAGAATTTGCCGGAAGAAGAGCTTGCTCCGGTGATGCGTGTACGTACTTTTCTGGATTATTGTGCCGCCCTTGTCTGGTTGTTGAAAGGCGATTGGGGCAATGTGAGAGCCGTGTGTGAGGCGCGGAAGGAATTTCACCGTCTCTGCCCACAGTTCGCAGCCGACCGTCGGCAGAACTTGGCGAATACCGTGTTGAAAACAATTCCTGAACGATGGAGTTTCAGTTTGATTTGGCAGGCAAAAATAAAGGGCCGAAACACCTATTCAGCCCTTTCTAGAGTTTTGCATTAAAGTTTTTTGAGTTCCTGATACAGACGCTGTACCGGGAGTCCCATGACATTGAAATACGATCCTTCCAGTTTCGATACACCTACAAAGCCAATCCATTCCTGTACTCCGTAGGCACCTGCTTTGTCTAGTGGATGGTATTTCTCTACATAAAAATCAATTTCATCTTCAGTCAGCACATCGAAGGTGACTTGTGTCACAGCCGAGAATGTGCGCTGTGTTTCTCGGGTAGTCAGACACACGCCGGTGATTACCTGATGGGTGTCACCGGAAAGTTCCCGTAGCATTTCTTTGGCTTCTTCCAGTGATTTAGGCTTGCCTAATACTTTCCCGTGGATATATACTACTGTATCTGCTGTGATAATCAGCTCATCCTCTTCCATGGAATTGCGATAGGCATCCGCTTTTTTGCGTGAGATATACATGGGGATTTCCTCTCCTTCCAAATTGTCTGGATAACTTTCGTCGATTCCTGGCAGCACCTTTACTGTGTAGTTCACGTTCAGTCCGCTCAACAGTTCCCGTCGGCGTGGAGAATTGGAAGCCAATACAATTTTATAGTGCTGAACATTTTCCAATGGTCTCATATTTCTGTCAGTTTTTTAATAATTACCATCCGAAAGCGGCTTGTCCGGCCATCCATTTTCCTTGTGCTTTCAGCACCTGTTCAATCACGTCCCTTCCGCAACCATATCCACCTTTGCAGTGAGAAATGTACTTGCTGATGGCCTTGATTTCCGGAGCTGCATCTGCCGGGCAGCAGGGCAATCCTACCAGTTGCATCACTTCGTAATCGGGTATATCGTCGCCCATGTAAAGCACCTCTTCCGGTTTCAGGTCGTATTTGGTCAGCAACTCCTGATATTCGCGGATCTTGATGGCAGCTCCAAGGCAGACATCCTTGATGCCCAGTCCCTCGTAACGTTTGCGTACGGCTTCTGTCTTTCCGCCTGTGATGATGGCTACATGCAGGCCGCATTTCACGGCCAGTTGAAGGGCGTATCCGTCTTTGATGTCGACAGAGCGCATCGGCTCTCCATCCGGGTGCAGGAAGATGGTTTCTGCACTCAATACTCCGTCCACGTCGAAGAACAGAGCTTTTATTTTCGTCAAATCGTAATTAATCATATTGGGGATTCTTATTTTTGATGTTCAGTTTCATATTGGTGGATATGCAGGCTCAGTAACCTGTAAATTTCGGCCAGTTGCGGTTCCTCTTCCTTCAGCATGTCCAGGTGGCGGTGGATGACATTCTCGTCATACCGTCGGGCTGGGCCTGTCTGCGCTTCGATGGGGGACAGTTCGTGTACTTTCCGGGCTGTTTCGTCAATCAGGGGCAGCATGGTTTCGAAAGGCAACTGATGTGCCGTGAGCAAATGTTCGCAGATGGCATACATGTGGTTGCTGAAGTTGCAGGCAAATACGGCTGCGATGTGCAGGTATTTCCGTTGTGCAGAAGTGGCTTCATACACCTTGGAACTCAAACTTTCGGCAATCTCCCGGAGCTGCGAAAGGTTTTCAGTCGAGTTGGCTTCGATGAAGAAGGGTACTTCTTCCATGCGCACTTCTCGTTGTTTGCTGAAAGTTTGCATGGGATACGCTACACCATAGTTTTTCTGTTTCCCTTTCCACACCTCCATAGGCATGCTTCCGGCCGTGTGCAGATAGAGTGCGTCGGGATTGCAATGGGCCAGTTGGTCAATGACTGTTTCCAATACAGCATCCTTGACTGAGACAATGTACACATCCGCTTGTTCGTAAACTTGTGCCAGTTGGTTTGTCCATTTGCATCCCAGTGTGTTGGCTAACGTACGGGCAGACTCTTCGGTTCGGCTGTACACCTGCTGTAACTGGAAGCCTTTTTGTTGCAAGGCTTTTGAAAGATGGGTGGCTACATTGCCGGCCCCGATACATACAATCGATTTATCTTTTGTGTCCATCATCCGCGTGAAGATAAGAAATATAATAAAACTCCAATGACCAGCAGTACGGCAGGCAGCAGGAAGGTTGACATTTGCCCCAGCAGGGAGATTACCAGGCCAATGTTTTGTATCAGCCAGATGCCCAACAGAATAAGACCTACCGACTTGTCACTCTTGAACCATAAGAAAATTACGGCAGCATAGAGTAGCATGGTATCCTTCTGCATCACCCACGGCAATCCGAGGTGGTCAAATCCAACCCATTTGTCAATCAGATAGAGTAGTCCCGTCAGTACGAGGAAAACGGCGGTAGCTCGGTACGTATCCTTGTGTTTACCAGTTGATGTAGCCATTATTTCTCTCCGTACTTATTGATGTGTACCTTTTCCCATTGCAAGTGTGATTCATCAAAAGGTTTGCGTTCCATTCCCTTATGTCCAATGGCGATGAGGGAAAGCACTTGTAGCTGTAAGGGTAGGTCCAGCAGTTCATGGATATATTCATTGGCAGGCACACCGTTGGCCGTGAAGCGTTCCCTGATCTGTACCCAGCAGCTTCCCAGTCCCAAATCTTCGGCTTGCAGCTGTATCATGATAGAAGCAATGGAGGCATCTTCAATCCATACGTCACTGGCAAGCGGGTCGGCTGTAACTGCAATGGCTATAGCGGCATCTTTTACAAAAGCGGCTCCCGATTCCTTGCAGAAAGACAGCTTTTCCAACGTGTCTTTATCGTCGATGACAATAAACTGCCAGCAATTGGAGCGTTTGGAAGAAGGAGACATCAATGCAGCTTTCAATAGCGTGAGCACCTGGTCTTGGGTAAGTTCTTCGCCTGTGAATTTACGCATGCTTCGTCTGTTTCTGATTAAATCACTGAAGTTTTCCATAAAAAATAAATTTGTGTGGACAAATATAAGGCTTCCCTGTTAAATCCTCAATAAAAAAATGTAAATTTGCATGACATGAGCATCCGTTTAGCTACATATTATCACGCTAAGGATGTGCCCGATTTGCCGGGTTCCAACATCTTTCATTCTACTGAACTGTTTCATGTGCTGGAACAGACGAACGGCTACTGTCCACGTTTACTGGTGGCCTACGAGGGGGAAACTCCTATTGGGAAATTATTGTGTATCTTACGTAGAAGTACACGTCTATGTCGTTTTGTAGAGAAGGGCTATGCGTATGGAGTAGGTGAGTATTTTTCGTCTTCTTACCGGAAAGAAGAGATTTTTCGGGAGTTGCTGTCGTATTTTACCCTTCAATTTTCTGAACGGGCTTTTATACTGGAGTTTCGTAATTTGGAAGAGCCTTTGTTTGGATATCGTTATTTCCGCCAGAACGGTTATTTCCCAGTTCGCTGGCTTCGGGTACGCAATTCTCTCCATCATGATTCCTTGGATAAATGGATGAGTGCTTCCCGTAAAAAGCAAATTAGTCACGGACTTAAAAATGGAGCTGTTATTGAGGTGGCTCATACGAAGGAAGAACTGAAGGCCTTTTTCAGTATGTTAAAACGTTATTATTCACCTAAGATTCACCGTTATTTGCCAGATATAGGTTTTTTCAGTACTTTGTTGGAACATTCTTCCCATTGTGGAAAGATTTTTATCGTGCGTTACAAGGATAAGATTATTGGAGGGTCCGTATGTCTGTTCTCGGGGAGTGATGCCTACCTTTTGTTTTCCGGAGGGATGCGTAAAACTTATCCTTTGCAGTATCCAGGTGTGCTGGCTGTATGGGGAGCTATTCGATATGCCCGTTTGCATGGCTGCGATCACTTTGAGTTCATTGATGCCGGTCTGCCTTTTAAGAAATACGGTTACCGTGATTTTATTCTGCGTTTCGGAGGAAAGCAGATGAGTAGTCGTCGTTGGTTTCGCGTACGCTGGGGCTGGCTTAACCGTGTATTGACTAAAATTTATGTATAGTCGTTTGTAGGGGAGGAACAAAATGAATTAACCTCTCTTTAAACAACGGGTATTCTTTGAAAAAATCGTCAAAAAGTTTCTTTTTTCACCGCAATTTTCTTTTCTTTGTCTGCGTGTATATGAAACACAACTTTAAATTAATACCCATAAAAAACAAATCCATTATGAAAATCTCTCACATTGAACATTTGGGCATCGCAGTCAAGAGTATTGAAGAAGCCCTTCCTTATTATGAAAATGTCCTCGGATTGAAATGCTATAATATAGAAACCGTAGAAGACCAGAAGGTAAAAACCGCGTTCTTGAAATGTGGTGACACAAAAATCGAATTATTGGAACCGACGGGTCCCGATAGCACCATTGCTAAGTTTATTGAAAATCGCGGTATGGGGGTACATCATGTGGCTTTTGCCGTAGAAGACGGAGTGGCAAATGCGTTGGCACAGGCGGAAGAAGCTGGAATTCGTTTGATTGACAAGGCCCCCCGTAAAGGAGCAGAAGGACTGCATATTGCTTTCTTGCATCCGAAGTCAACCATGGGAGTATTGACCGAACTCTGCGAGAAATAATTGGGAAAGGAACCTCATTTTTATTTTATCCATATAAAGACTAATACCATGAGTAACCAACTTGAAAAAGTAAAAGAATTGATAGAGCTTCGTGCGCAGGCTCGTCTGGGTGGAGGCACGAAAGCCATCGACAAGCAACATGATAAAGGAAAGTACACTGCACGTGAACGTATAGCCATGCTCCTTGATGAAGGAAGCTTTGAAGAAATGGATATGTTCGTGCAGCATCGCTGTACGAATTTCGGAATGGACAAGAAACATTATTTGGGAGACGGCGTCGTAACCGGTTACGGGACTATCGAAGGCCGTCTGGTTTATGTTTTTGCCCAGGACTTCACTGTTTCTGCCGGTTCTTTGTCTGAGACAATGTCATTGAAAATCTGTAAAGTGATGGATATGGCCATGAAGATGGGGGCTCCTTGCATCGGTTTGAACGACTCTGGAGGTGCACGTATTCAGGAAGGTATCAATGCGTTGGCGGGTTATGCGGAAATTTTCCAACGCAATATCCTGGCTTCGGGAGTGATTCCGCAGATTTCCGGTATTTTCGGTCCTTGTGCAGGAGGTGCAGTGTATTCTCCGGCCTTGACAGACTTTACTTTGATGATGGAAGGTACTTCTTACATGTTCCTTACCGGACCAAAGGTAGTCAAGACGGTGACAGGAGAGGATGTGTCACAGGAAGATTTGGGAGGTGCCAGTGTGCATTCCACTCGTTCAGGTGTGACTCATTTCACGGCAGCAACAGAAGAAGAAGGCTTGGCCTTGATTCGTAAATTGTTGAGTTATATCCCACAGAACAACTTGGAAGAGCCTCCTTATGTAGACTGTATGGATCCGATTGATCGGTTGGAAGATTCGCTCAACGAAATTATCCCTGACAGCCCGAACAAGGCATACGATATGTACGAAGTAATCGGTGCCATTGTCGATAATGGGGAGTTCCTCGAGGTGCAGCGTGATTTTGCCAAGAACATCATTATCGGTTTTGCACGCTTCAACGGACAGTCAGTCGGTATCGTAGCCAACCAGCCGAAGTTCCTGGCTGGAGTACTCGACTGCAATGCATCCCGTAAAGCCGCTCGTTTCGTTCGTTTCTGCGATGCTTTCAATATTCCAATCGTATCATTGGTAGACGTACCGGGATTCCTGCCGGGCACGGGACAAGAATACAACGCCGTCATTCTGCATGGAGCTAAGTTGTTGTATGCTTATGGGGAGGCTACTGTACCGAAAGTGACGGTGACCCTTCGTAAGTCTTATGGCGGTTCTCACATTGTGATGAGCTGTAAACAGTTGCGTGGCGACATGAATTATGCATGGCCTACTGCCGAGATTGCCGTAATGGGTGGAGCCGGTGCCGTAGAAGTGCTGTATGCCAAGGAAGCAAAAGACGCACCCGATCCGAAAGCCTTTATGGCCGAAAAAGAAGCCGAATATACCAAGCTGTTTGCCAACCCGTATAATGCAGCCAAGTATGGTTACATTGACGATGTGATTGAGCCGCGTAACACACGTTTCCGCATTATTCGTGCCTTGCAGCAGTTGCAGACCAAGAAGCTGACCAATCCGGCCAAGAAACACGGTAATATTCCTTTGTAACATTCACCTTTTTAATGCGTTTAGTTATGAACAAATACATAGCCGGAATATTCTTCGCATCTGCTATGGTCGGTGCGCTCAGTTCGTGCACCGCACCGGATACGGGCAGTAAAATCGTCATCAACGAAGTCTTGGTGGATAATCAAGACAACTTTCAGGACGATTATGGCGTGCATAGCGGATGGGTGGAAATATTCAACACATCTTATAATAGTGTCAACCTGGCAGGATGTTACCTGAAAGTGAGCAGTGAGCCGGGCGACACCCTGTCTTATTTCATTCCCAAAGGAGATGTACTGACTGCCATCAGCCCTCGCCAGCACGCTCTCTTCTGGGCAGACGGAGCACCGCGCCGGGGCACGTTCCATACCAATTTCGTATTAAGCAAGACCCGTGACAACTGGGTAGGATTATACGATTCGGGACGGAAACTGTTGGATGAAGTGGTTGTGCCTGCCGGTGTACTGAAGACAGACCAGTCGTATGCGCGGGTAAGCGACGGGGCAGACCAATGGGAAGTAAAGGATGACAGCGAGACCAAATACGTGACTCCAAGCACAAACAACCAGACGCTGGAAGGAAACCCGAAGATGGACAAGTTCGAACAACACGACTCGGCGGGGCTGGGCATGACCATTACTGCCATGACCGTGGTTTTCATCGGGCTTATTCTATTGTACATCAGCTTCCGCATCATCGGCAAGGTTGCCGTCAAGCTGCGTAAACGCAACGCCATGAAGGCTCAGAATGTCACCGACAAGCAGGAAGCGAAGGAGCGCGGACTGGGAGAAGCTCCGGGCGAAGTCATTGCCGCCATTTCCATGGCCTTGCATGAAGCACAGGGAGCCGACCACGATGTGGAAGAAACCATCCTGACCATCAGCCGGGTGAAACGGAGCTACTCACCGTGGAGTTCCAAGATTTATACCTTGCGTGAAACGCCTCATAAGAAATAACCTCTAAAGTATAACGAAAACCATGAAAGAATACAGATATAAAATCAACGGAAATCTCTACAAGGTGACCGTGGGAGATATAGAAGACAATAACGTGCATGTAGAAGTAAACGGAACGGCCTATACCGTGGAAATGGAAAAGAAGACCGGGCCGAAAATCAAACCGGTAGTCCGTACGGCAGCTACCACACCGGCAGCTCCTCCTCCCGCCGTGAGCCGTCCGGCTGTAGCAGGAAGCAAGTCAGGCATCAAGTCGCCGCTTCCGGGCGTGATTCTGGAAATCAAGGTGAAGGAAGGAGATGCCGTGAAACGCGGACAGACATTGCTCGTACTGGAAGCCATGAAGATGGAAAACGACATCAAGGCCGACCGTGACGGTAAGGTAACTGCCATCAAGGTGAGCAAGGGAGAATCAATACTCGAAGGTACAGACCTTATAATCATTGGATAGTTATGGGAGAATTTATCAATTTCTTACAAAGCAACCTGGCGGATTTCTGGACTTATACCGGCTTCTACAATGCGACTTACCAGCATTTCATCATGATAGCCGTCGGTATATTCTTCATTTATCTTGCCGTGGCGAAGGAATTCGAGCCGATGCTACTGATTCCAATCGGATTCGGTATGCTGGTGGGCAACATTCCTTTCAATATGGAGGCCGGCCTGCAAGTCGGTATCTACGAACAGGGTTCGGTTCTCAACATCTTATATCAAGGAGTGACATCGGGATGGTATCCGCCACTCATCTTCCTCGGCATTGGAGCCATGACCGACTTCTCGGCATTGATTTCCAATCCGAAGCTGATGCTTATCGGTGCGGCAGCCCAATTCGGTATCTTTGGTGCCTATATGATTGCACTTGAATGGGGATTCGACCCCATGCAGGCAGCTGCCATCGGCATCATCGGAGGTGCAGACGGTCCGACCGCCATCTTCCTTTCATCGAAGCTGGCACCCAACCTGATGGGAGCCATCGCCGTGTCCGCCTATTCGTATATGGCATTGGTGCCGGTTATCCAGCCGCCTATCATGCGTTTGCTGACCACCAAGAAAGAACGTCTCATCCGCATGAAAGCCCCACGCGCCGTATCTCATACCGAAAAAGTATTGTTCCCCATTATGGGTCTGTTGCTCACCTGCTTCCTGGTTCCTTCGGGTCTTCCGCTGTTGGGTATGCTGTTCTTCGGTAACCTGTTAAAAGAAAGCGGTGTGACCCGCCGTTTGGCAGAGACAGCCCGCGGTCCGCTGATTGACACCATCACCATTCTGTTGGGATTGACCGTAGGCGCTTCCACCCAGGCTTCAGAATTCATCACATGGGATTCACTGAAGATTTTCGGCCTGGGTGCCTTGTCATTCGTGATAGCAACCGCGTCGGGAGTGCTCTTCGTGAAGATATTCAATCTCGTATTGAAGAAAGAAAACAAAATCAACCCGCTTATCGGTAATGCAGGTGTATCTGCCGTGCCCGACTCTGCCCGTATCTCGCAAATTGTCGGTGCGGAATATGATCCGACCAACTACCTGTTGATGCACGCCATGGGTCCGAATGTGGCCGGTGTTATCGGCTCGGCAGTAGCTGCCGGTATCTTGCTGGGATTCTTGATTTAAAAAATCACCATAGCATAGAAAAGAGGCTGTCTCAAATTGAAATATAATTTGAGATGGCCTTTTTTGTGCCTGCAAAAAAATCGGGCAAGCCCAAACTTCGCTCAGTCAGGACTTGCCCGTCTCCCTAATTTTTCGTATCTTTAGGGAATCAAGCAAT
>NZ_JAOQJI010000100.1:0-1759 GCF_025567125.1 Phocaeicola fibrisolvens
TTGTCGGCTATAGCAGCATATTGCTTTTTTGAAAAGAAGCCCGCCATTGATGTAAACTTTGTCAATGACGGACAACTGTCTATTTTCTAATTTTATATCGAACTCACGTTAAATATTATTATCTTGAAGCAATCTCTTGGAGTTCTGTTTCTTCTAATATTGGCATTGCTTTCCGATATTATCCCAAAGGATTTATTTTTGATCATGCAGCGTGTAATATTTATACAAAAAATATCGTAGAAACTTTAGGATACGTAAATACTAAACTGATTAGCATATTCTCAAATATAATAAATCCAACTATAAATCTTTTTAGTGGTTCTGTTGGAAATATACCATATTTACCTATTAGCAATATAGATAAAGTTGTAAAGCAAAATATTTATATTTCCAAATCTGATTGGAACTCCCACGAGAGCTCATGGGACTTTGAGGCCAATCCCCTTTTGACTATAAATGAGAACACCCATATCAACAAAAAAATTGAACAACAAAATAATGAAATAGGTGAATACATCTACATTGATTTAGCTACTCCAAAGTCTGATAGTCTGAAATGGCGTATGGAGCAATACAAGAAAAAGTGGGAGCAAATGTTCAACCAATTGCACGAGAACGAGGAAGAACTCAACCGCCAGTTTATTGAGATATACGGTCTGCAGGATGAACTTACACCCGACGTGCCGATTGATGAAATCACCATTCTACAACAAGGTGAAATTTCCTTTGTACCATCTGAGGAAGGTGAAAATGCGCCTAAGATAATGAAGTGGAACGACGATGTCATTATCAAACAACTCATCAGTTATGCCGTAGGATGTATGATGGGGCGTTACCGTTTGGACAAACCGGGACTGCATATCGCACATCCAGAACCGACTGCAGAAGAGATTGCCCCCTACTCTTATCATGGCAGGAAGTATGAAATAGACGATGACGGCATTCTGCCTTTGATGAACAGTGACTGTGGTTTCAGTGACAATGCTCCTCTGCGTATAGCAGACTTTGTTCGCATCGCATTTGGAGAAGAAACGCAAGTAGAGAATCTGAATTACATGGAGCAATGTTTGGGTAAAACATTGGAACAATATTTCGTGAAGGACTTCTGGAAAGACCATAAAAAGATGTATCAGAACCGTCCGATTTACTGGCTGTTCGCATCCAAAAAAGGTACCTTCCAGGTAATAGCTTATATGCATCGCATGAATGCCTATACAGTGGAACGTATCCGAGCCAAATACCTCCTCCCTTTCATAGAACACTTGGAGCAGGAGATAAAAAAACTCGATATGCGTCGGGCAGAACTGACTACCAAGGAAAGCAAGCAACTCCAAACGCTTCAGAAGCAACTTGATGAGTGCCGTGAGTATCACGAACGTTTGCAGGTAGTGGCTGAACAAGCCATCAGCTTCGACCTTGATGATGGTGTGGTAGTCAATTATGCCAAGTTCGGGGATGTTTTACAGAAAATAAAGTAGAAAATATTATGGATAAGCAGCAAATTTCAAATCTTTTACATATACAACAAGCTAGCCGAGAAAATCGATTGGTTATATTTGTTGGTGCCGGAGTTTCTAGAAATTCCGGAATTCCGACATGGAATGAACTCATAGAATCAATGAAGTCTGAACTTTCAGGAAAGTTATCTTGTGATATGGATGCCATAAAAGTATCTCAGTTCACTACTGTCCCGTAAAAGTGGATAAATAGTTCTTTGAAATTATTGAAATATAGTCAATTACACGGTCTTTTGAAATGA
>NZ_JAOQJI010000101.1:0-1737 GCF_025567125.1 Phocaeicola fibrisolvens
CCAAAAGGCATGGACATAGGAAAAACATAAATCATACTCTATGAAAAATGGCAAAACGATGATTATATAACGAAAAAGAGGATGCATCATTTTGACACACCCTCTTTTATTAAAAGCTGCTCAAGATTTCCTTCAGCCTCTTCTTCCCGTAGAAAATCCTGCTCTTTACCAGTCCTAGCGGCATTCCGGTATGCGCTGCAATTTCAAAGTATTTAAAACCCTTCAACCTCATCGAAAGTACCACTCGAAGGTTTTCCGGAAGTTCATCTACTATTTGAGCCACTTCCTCAAAACTCAATTCATCAGTTGCAAAATCCTCCATTGTTCGAGCTATATCTGCATCTAAATTTCCATCTGACATACTCAGAAACAAGCAATATTTCTTTGACTTGCAAATATTCACAAACGTATTGTGCATAATAGTATACAACCAGCCCTTAAAATTCACATTTTCATTATACCTTTCTCGGTTTTCAAGTGCTTTCAACAAAGTCTCCTGCAACAAGTCCTCTGCATCTTCCTTCTGAGGAAACAACAAATACGCATAATTACGAAGTTTCCCCTGCAGGGTTATCAACTCTTGCTCAAAATCAAAACTCTCCATATCTGTCCCAGACTTACTTCTTATACATAATAAAATCCTTTCACCTTAATTCTATCTTTTAATCCCGCAAATACGACTCAGTCAAATGGCAACCTCCTTCTCCATTCTTTTGTCAATATCCGCAATAATTCCAATATAAAATCACTAAGGTGCACTTCATCCGTATACAAATTCAAGGCCAATTCCTGTAAAGAAGGGTTATCTGTATTACGAACCCAGCGCAAAAAATCAGCCACTTGTTGATGAAAATATTGTTCATGAGCAAACAAAGCATTCAAAGCCATCATCGGACTTTGCCATTCTTCTGCCCTGCAAACTTGCTCTCTTATCACCACATTGGCTTTTCCAAGCAGCAGGAATTCAGATATTTTCCGAATTCGCACAGCTTTCTTTCGAATTTGTACATCTAGCCAGGAAGCCAACATCGGTAATTTCTGTTCAAAAAAATATAACTGAAAGACAATATACAAGCTAGAAGACCAAATCTCTGCATGAAGCTGCGCATTAACAACTTCTTCCGTAATCTTATCCATTATTTTCCTTTTTATCTCAAATTAATCATTTAACATGACAAATAGTCAGTATAACTCAATTTTTTCAGACAATATATCAGACCGGAAAAATGGCACAAAATTTGTGCAAAACACGTAGCAATGCAAAAAATAAAGAAAACATAAAAGAGAAAAATCCGGTTACAGCAGGAATCACAGTTCACAACGACAAATGTTTTCATATACCAATCCAATTGTCAGCTTACTTCCCCAAAAGCTGTTAATATAATAGTGAAGCGTGGGGAACTTTAGCATTACCTGTTCAGAAGTATCCCCATACTTGATAACCGAGTAATACACAAAGCCCCACGCCTATTATAAGTACACATTCGTTCTGAACTGCAAATATAAATAGCCCGTGGAGCGCCTTTGTATTATCCATTGTTATCGTTGTGAAATTGGGGATTTCCTGAACTTGTGGATAATGTCAAAACGCTTCTAATAATTCTTCTCTCTTTTTAGAGTAAGACAAATATACAAAAGGCTCAACGTAAAAATCTGAGGAGTAAACCGTATAAAATCGTATCTTTGCAAACAACGAATCATCAGCAGCTATGGAAACAAACGGTTATCGCCTCCTTC